>NZ_MVPX01000110.1:0-25371 GCF_002043085.1 Gordonia sp. i37
CCCCCCCGCCGATGGCGAGGCCGTTGACGGCGGCGATGACCGGCTTGGGGATGTCACGAATCGTCTTGTGCAGGTTGCCGATCTCGAACATCCCGCTCTCCGACGGACCGTAGTCGCCGGTCTCGGCGCGCTGCTTGACGTCACCACCGGTGCAGAACGCCTTGTCGCCCGCACCGGTGAGGATGACGGCCTGCACGGAGGAATCCGCCCAGGCGCGGCGGAAGGCGTTGATCATTTCCTCCACGGTCTTGGCGCGAAATGCGTTGTAGCGCTTCGGCCGGTTCATCGTGATGATTGCGGCCGGTCCCTCGACGGTGTACTCGATGTCCTCGTAGTTCATGGCGGATGCTCCTCGTCGAATCGTCGGTGGTGATCGGGTGATCACCGCTTCATGATGAATGAACGTACATTCACTGTTCGGAGCGTGTCAAGGGTCACATCGAAAAGAGATCGGTGGAGAGGAATCGATCACGCTGGATCGATCACGGGATGACGGTCAGTTCCCGGTGAGAAAGGAGCCGATCTCGTGACCCACGGTGACCGGGGCGTCGAGGGTCAGCAGGACCGCGGCATCGGCGATCTCGGCGTAGCGTGCACCGGGAATCAGTTCGGCGAGGCGGCGCCCGTGTGCCGGCGGCATGACGCGGTTGTCGGGGGACCAGAGCACGAGCGCGTGGCCGGTGAATCGCGCGAGCGCCTCGGTGTCGGCGATGAGTTCTCGCCGGTCGAAATGCGTTGCGGCATAAGAAGCCAGATCGGTTGCGATGCCGGGAGTCGTGAGCACCGGCTCGGTCCAGCGCCGCGCCAGCTCGTCGGAGATCGGCCGGCGCGTCATCTGGCCGAACACCATCGGGAGCCTGCGCAGGCGGCTGTTGCGGAGCTGGCGGGCGGCGAGGGTGAGGCCGCCGGGGAGTCGGGCCGCGATCGTCGCCATCTTGCCGGGCAGTCCCGGTGGGAAGTTCTCGAACGCCTCGCAGGGAAGAATCACCATCGCGCCGACGCGCTCGTCGCGCCCGGCGGCGGTGAGGAACAGTCCTCCGCCCCAGTCGGTGTGGACGAGGGTGACCTCGCGCAGGTCGAGGGCGTCGAGGAAGTCGGCGAGCAGGGCGACCATGCCCGGCATCGTCAGATCGGCGTCGCGGTTCATCGCGACGCGATGGGCGCCGAGTGGCAACACCGGCCGGATATAGCGAAAACCGTTGGGCAGGTGTGCCATCACCGGGTCCCACAGTGCCTCATCCATGAACAGTCCGTGCAGCAGGACGACGGGTGCGCCCGATCCCTCGTCGAGGTACTCGATGGTTCCGGCGGGGATCTCCACCCGACGCACGGACGGGGCGGTGGTGTTCACGGCATCTCCTCGACGATCGGTGTGGAGCAATTGCTCTAGAGTATTCACTCTAGAGCAATTGTTCTACGATGTGAAGATGCGGAATGACGAGCGGATCACCGTGGCGATGGGGGAGTCGCTTCGGCGCAACGGCTACGCGGGTTCGGCGATCAAGAAGGTCCTCGAATCGTCGGGAGCCCCGAACGGCTCGCTGTATCACCACTTTCCCGGCGGCAAACGTGACGTCGCGGCGTCGGCGCTGCGCCAGATGGGTGCTGCCTATCTGCAACTGGTCGGCGGATTGCTGGCGGTCGACGGCGCACTGCCCGACATCATCATGTCCGCCTTCGACGAGGCCGCCGATGACATCGAGCGGTCCGGGTGGATCAACATGTGCCCGGTCGGCACCGTGGCCGGTGAGGTCGCCGACGCCGAGCCGGCTCTCCGCGAGGTCGCGGCCGAGGTGTTCATATCGTGGATCGAGGCCGGCACCGCGCTGTTCGCGACCCGCGGAATGTCCGACGCCGATGCGCGCACCTTGGCGCTCGCGGTCATCGGCGCGCTGGAAGGTGCCTTCGTCCTCGCCCGGACCTTGCGATCGGGGGACCCGATTCGCGCGGCGGGACGATCGGCGGCAGCGTTGGCCTCGGGGCTGATCCGGGTGCCCGACTGACCGAGCTCGCGAGTCCGTCGAGTCGGTCTTCAGTCGAGTCCGCGCTGTGCGGTCTTCTCGCCGCGTCGCGATGCCCTGCGCTGGATCAGGAAGACCAGCGTCCCCAGCACGCCCACGCCGAGGCCGGTGAGGCAGACCGCGAGCGTTCGCCCCCCACCCCATCCGGACACGCCGACGACGATCGTGGCGATCAGCCACGCCAGCATCCCGACGATGATCACCGGCTCGGGCGCGCGCAGGGCACGGGGCAGTTCGGGCACGGTTGCTGCGTCGGACATGGGCTTCAGGGTAGCTTTCCGGTGTGTCCACCGATTCCTCGAGTCAGCCCCCGAAACCGACTCCCGCCCAGTCGACGGAATCCAGCGCCCGGTCGACGGAATCGGGCGCCCAATCGACGCAGGAGAGCGCCCGGTCGACGGGCGCGCTCGACCGTTTCTTCAAGATCTCCGAGCGCGGGTCGACGCTGGGTCGGGAGTTCCGCGGCGGCCTGGTCACCTTCTTCACGATGGCCTACATCGTCGTGCTCAATCCCATCATCATCGGCGGCATCCCCGGCGAGCCGCACAACGCCGACGTCCTCGGGCACGTGTTGCCGATCGCCCAGGTCGCCGCCGTCACCGCGCTCGTCGCCGGCGTCATGTCGATCATCTTCGGTCTCGTCGCCAACTATCCGTTCGCGATCGCCACCGGCCTCGGGATCAACAGCCTGCTCGCGGTGACCATCGCGCCGCAGATGACGTGGCCCGAGGCGATGGGTCTGGTCGTCCTCGACGGCATCATCATCGTGTTGCTCGCGGTCACCGGGTTCCGTACCGCGGTGTTCAATGCCGTTCCGGCCGAACTGAAAGCGGCCATCGCCGCGGGTATCGGCGCGTTCATCGCGTTCGTCGGATTCGTCGATGCCGGCTTCGTCCGGCGCATCCCCGACGCCGCCGGGACGACGGTGCCGGTGCAACTGGGCAGCGGCAACTCGATCACCACCATCCCCACGCTCGTATTCGTACTCGGCGTACTGCTGATGGGCGTGCTGGTGGTCCGACGGGTCCCCGGCGGACTCCTCATAGGTATCGCGGTGACCGCGGTCGCCTCGCTCATCCTGGAGTCGGTGCTGCACCTCGGATCGGGTGCCACCAAGCCCGGCGGGTGGGGATTGTCGGTGCCCGAGATCCCGCACTCACTCGGCGGACTGCCGAATCTGAGCCTCGTCGGTGACGTCGACCTGTTCGGTGCCTTCACCCGCGTCGGTGTGCTCGCCGCATGTGTGCTCGTGTTCGCTCTGGTGCTGTCGAACTTCTTCGACGCGATGGGCACGATGACCGGCCTCGGCAAGGAGGCCGGGCTGACCGACGCCAAGGGCAATCTGCCCGGCATCGGACGGGCACTGGTGGTGGAGGGCACCGGTGCGATCGCCGGTGGTGTCGCGTCGTCGTCGTCGAACACCGTCTTCGTCGAATCGGCGTCGGGTATCGCCGAAGGTGCGCGGACCGGTCTGGCCAACATCGTCACCGGCGTGCTGTTCCTCGCGGCGATGTTCTTCACCCCGGTCTACGAGGTCATCCCGAGTGAGGCCGTCGCGCCGGCACTGGTGATCGTCGGCGGACTGATGATCGCGCAGGTGCGCAGCATCGACTTCACGAACTTCGCGATCGCGCTGCCGACCTTCCTGACGATCGTCACCATGCCGTTCACCTACTCGATCGCCAACGGCATCGGTGTCGGCTTCATCAGCTGGGTGGTGATGGCGACCGCGGCGGGCAAGGCGCGCACGGTGCATCCGTTGATGTGGCTGGTGGCCATCGTCTTCGTCGCCTACTTCGCGCGGCAGCCGATCTCCGATCTCCTCGGCTGAGGACCGCACTCGTGCGCGCTGCCTCGTCTCCGATCGGCTCGTACGACCCACGAAGAGTGGGGGAAGAGTGTTCTTCCCCCACTCTTTCGTTCTTCCCCGCGAAATTTGTTGCGGAGGAAGGGATTGCTCGGGGAAGAAGCGGGGGGGAGCACCACGCAGCCGTCGCGACGGGACTCGTGCACGCGTGAGGACATCTGTGGTCCGGAGGAGCGACATTCTCGCCGCGATGCTGCGGAATTCCTGAGAAGAACATAATATTTGCGCCGTGGAGCTTGTTGTTGAGGGTGACGAACGGCTGGCCGGGTCGCTTTCGCTCGCGATCGTACGTATGGCCCGGCGGCTGCGACTGCGTCGCGACAACGAACTCGTGTCGTTGACGCAGCTCTCGGCGCTGAACACCCTCTATCACGAGGGGTCGATGTCCCCGGGTGCGCTCGCCGCGGCCGAACGCGTCAAACCGCCGTCGATGACGCGGGTCATCGCCTCGCTCGCCGACCTCGGCATGATCAAGCGTGAGGCGCACCCCACCGACGGTCGGCAGGCCATCGTGACCTTGGCGCCGGCCGGGGAGCGGGTCATCGCGAACGAGGTGGCCGCCCGCAAGGCGTGGCTCAACGACCGGCTCGAGGAGCTCTCCGACGAGGAACGCGCGACGCTGAGTGCGGCCGTGCCGATCCTCGAGCGGATCATCTCCGACGACAGCTGACCTCCGACCCGTCGGGCCGAGAGGAGGGTCGGGTCGGCGCGGGAGGTCGGGTCAGAAGAAGGTGCCGGCGAACGGTGCCCGGGTCGTCGCGAACGCCCGGTCCAGCGCGTCGAGCGTGGCCGGCGAATCGGTCCACAGTCGTCCCGCCGCGGCGAACTCGTGCGCGGAGATCCCGCCGAGGTAGAGGCTGGAGAGCACCGAGGTGTCCAGTCGCACGGTCGGTTGGGCCTCGCTGTGCACCACGACGGCGGCACCGTTGCGGACGGTGAGGGCAAAGGTTCCGCCGCGCCCGGCGAAGCGATCGCCCACCTCGAGGACCACGTCGAGATCGGCGTCGTATCGGCGCGCGCCGAGCGCGGCGGGCACGTCGAGGATGCGTAACCACATCTTGTCGACCAGGCCGGTCACCTCGACCGAGCGCAGGTTCAGCAGCTTGCGCGGAAGGGGGTCGTCGACCGGGATGGACGCGTGCAGGGTCGGGATGAGGTCGAGCGAGATCAACACCCGCCACAGATCGGTGTGGGCGTCCTCGGTGACCGCCACGACCTCCTCGATCTCGGCGTGTACCTCGCCGTCGGCGACGCCCTTGAACACCCGGTAGCTCGCGTACCCGTCGTCGTGCAGCAGGTAGTGCAACCCGCTCGCGGCCGGCGGGCGTTCGGAGTCGCGGTCGGCCAGGATCGGCGCCCACCACTGCTCGGTGCGGGCGAGGGCGCCCGGTCGGGTCGCGGTCCACCGGTGATGGATGTCGGCGACGGCGGCCGCCACCTCGTCGGGGTGGGCGAAGCGCACCGTCGCGTGGGACGGGTGCTCGGCCCGCATCCGAGCCGATGACCCGATGCGGATCGAATGCGCGAAGCACGCCGGCCCGAAGCCGAAGCGCTCGTAGATGGTGCCCTCCGATGCGGTGAGGATCGCAAAGGTCTGCCCTTCGTCGATCCACTGGCGGGTCAACTCGGTGAGCATCCGCCGCAGGATGCCGCGGCGACGATGAGTCGCGGCCACCGACACCCACGACAGTCCGGCTGCATCGGCGACGGCTCCGCCGGGCAAGGTCATCGACATCCGGTAGAACATCGACACCCCGACCAACGGCACCGACGACACATCGGTATCCCGGACGACGATGACGTCGGAATCGGAGACCTTGGCGCGCAGGTCATCTCGCTCGTCGTCGGGGATCGGGTTGCGCATCGCGAACGCCCGGGCGTCGGCGGCGATGATGTCGTCCCAGTCGTCGTCGGTGGCGCGGTTCAGGCTCAGATGGTCGATCGTGGCATCGGCACTGTTCACGACTCCACGTTGTCATACCGGACTCGTCGCCGGGCCCGTCGGGTTCGGATCGGCGAGTGTCCACGGTTGCCGCTTTGGCAGACTGACTGGTTGTGTCCGACGCGCCTTCCCCTCCCGTGCCCCCCAGCCCTGTCCACTCGAGTCCGGTCCACTCGGGTCCCGTGCCGGCCGGGAGACTGCCGGTGCGGGTGATCGACATCGACGATCCCGCCGACGAGCGGGTCGACGACTTCCGCGATCTCAATTCGGTCGACCGGCGTCCGGATCTACCCGCCCTGCCCGGCGGCCGGCGTGGCCGGGGTCTGGTCATCGCCGAGGGCGTCCTCGTCGCCCAACGGATGATCGCCTCCCGCTTCACCCCGCACGCCTTCCTCGGGGTTTCGCGGCGACTCGACGAACTTGCCGACGACGTGCGGGTGGTCGGGCCGGAGAACACCGACGCGGCCGTCCCGTTCTATCGGGCCACTGCCGAGGTGATGGCCGAGATCGTCGGGTTCCATCTCAATCGCGGGGTCCTGGGGGTGGCCCGCCGACCACCGGTCCGCCACGTCGATGAGGTGCTCGCCGGCGCGCGGACGGTGGCGATCCTCGAAGGCGTCAACGACCACGAGAACATCGGGTCGATCTTCCGTAATGCCGCGGGGCTCGGGGTCGACGCCGTCTTGTTCGGGTCGGGCTGTGCCGATCCGCTCTATCGGCGCAGTGTGCGGGTGTCGATGGGGCACGCCCTGTTGGTGCCGTCCGCGCAATTCGACGAGTGGCCCGCGGGACTCGACGACGTGCACCGGCATGGTTTCACCACGGTGTCGCTGACCCCGGACCCGCAGGCCGCGGTCCTGGCCGAGTCGGTGGACGCCGAGCGCGTCGCCTTCCTCGTCGGCGCCGAGGGCCCCGGACTGGCCAGGGCCACCATGCGTGCCACCCATGTGCAGGCACGGATCCCGATGAGTCGGGGCACCGACTCGCTCAATGTCGCCACCGCGGCGGCGATCGCCTTCTATGAGCGCGTCCGGTCGGGCACGATGGGGCAATGAGCGATTCGGGCGAGCGCACCGCCGACCGCACCCCCGCGTGGACGATGTACATCCCCGAGCCGCAGCGGGTGATCGCGGGATCGGCCGATGGTGCCGACCTCGAGCCATGGCGCCACCACGCGCCGACGCCGTGGACACTCGGGCTGCTCGTCAGTGCGGTGGCTGTGGCCTTCTGCTCGCTGGTGACCGTCGGGGTCTACAGTCTGGCGGAGTCGCTGGCGCACGGCGTCGGTCTCGTCGCGATCTTCGTGCTGGCCCCGGCGACTGCGTGGACGTTGTGGGACTTCAGGTTTCGCCCGGTGTGGCGGTGGATCGTGTGGGGTGCGCTCACCGGGCTGCTCGCCGGGGTCGGTTCGGGTATCGCTCTGTTCGCCATGTCGTAGCGACAGCGAAAAACGTTGCGGTGACCGAGGTGTCAGGAGCCGCCGAAGCCGAAGTACCGGGCCAGCCGGCCGCGGCCGCGTTTCGGTTCACCGCCGCCCTGTTCGTCGGGCGTCGGCGGTGGTGTCGCCCGCGCACGTGACGCGGCGTGGTAGCGCTCGATGTCCTCGCTCGTCGGTTGGTAGTCCGCCGGATGAATGGCGAACGCGGTCACCGGGATTCGGGCCGGGTCGGAGTCGGTCGGCGCGAGGGGATGGGTGAAGCGGAAACCGAGCCAGGCCCGGTTGGATTCCTCGGCGAGTTGCTGCGGGTGAAAAGGCAGGGCCAGCGGGTCGGGGGCCACCCCGTCGGCGTAGCGCAGCGGATGTTCGCCGCCCCAGAACGGTCCTTCGAATCCGAAGGGCACGCCCTCGTCTTCGAAGTAGTCCACCGGTGTCGCCGAGAACGAGCGCCGTAGCTCCCCGTTCTCCCATCGGGCGAAGGCGCCGGTGCCGGTGGCCGGATCGGTGTAGAGCACCGTGGCTGCGGCACTGCGCTGGATCGACGCGATCGTCCGCGTGAGTGTGCTGGGCCGCTCGGTGGCGAACAGCGAGCACGACAACACGCTCAGCGGCCCGTAGAAACCGGCGTAGACGTGCGAATCCGTCGCACTCATCGCCGACGCGAGGTCGGTGTCGACCATCGGCAGTAGGACGCTGTCGCCGTAGATGGCCGACGCCAGGCGTCCGGCAGCGGTCACGTCGTTGGTGACTCCGTCACGGATCACTCGCGCAGGATCATCGGTATCGATGAACCAGAGTGTGACTGCGCGCGCCGACATCGTCCCCCTCAGCTGTTCGGATTGCTACGGACACCCAGCAGGACGTCCTCCCAGGCAGGTACCGGTGGTTTGCGTGACTTGCGCCGACGCTGCGCGGTGACCGGGGTCGGCGCGGGCGGTGCGTCGTCGGTGGTGTGCGCCGAATCGTCGGCGCTGTCGGTGTCGACGGCGTGGCTGTCGGCGTCCTCGGCCGTCGCGACGTCGTCGGAGGTCTCCGAGGGTTCGGTGCCGACCTCGACGTCGTCGCGGTGGCGCCCGTGCGGTTCGGTGCCGTGCGGGTCTGCGGAGTCGAAATCGAGTGCGTAGGTGCCGTGCTCGTCGAAGGGGGCATGCGCGGGATCGTGTCGGCTGCGTTGGGCACCGATGATCGAGTCGGCGTCGAGGGTGACCTGCTCGCGGCCCGCATCGTCGACGTCGACGACGGGCGCGGGAACCGGAGTGATGACCGGGGTCGCGACAGGTGTCAGGCGTCGGCGCGGCTCGATCAGTTCTGGGTGGGTCAGCTCCTCGGCGAGGTCGTCGAGCGGGTCGGCGGTTCCGCCGTGCGCACCGGGGTGATACCGCCAGTGCGCGCGATGCTCGGTGTGGCCGACCTGCCAGGCGATCTGCACCGCCCAGTAGCCGTCCTCGCCCTTCCAGGCGTCCCAGGCCGCCTCTGACGGATTCTGGCCGAACGCGACGAGCCCCTCGGTGACGACGTCGCCGAGGGTGAGTTCCGAGGGGCCGTCGTGACGCAGGGGATGAGCCAGCGCGGCGAGTTCGGCGGCCCGGCTGCGTTCGAGCAGTACCGGGTGGGCGAATCGTTCGATCTTGTCGGTGCTGACCCCGGCGATGGCGGCGACCTCGGCGACGGTGGCGCCGGCCCGGATGCGGGACTGGATCTCGCGTGGTCGCAGTGAGCTGGTCATCTCGATCTCGATCTGTCCCAGGCGGGACAGATCGCCGCGGGCGGCGGCACGGAGGCGTTCATCGGCGGCAATGGTGAACTTCTCACCCGACTCGACGTCTTGGCAGATGACTCGGGAGCCGCCGGCGTCGACGCCGACCACTCGAAGTTCACGCATCTGCTCCTCCTCCGGTTGACCACGAGTGCGGGCATTGTGGCCAGGTTAGACCACCGAACGTCGCGGATCGGGCCGGACACGCGGGCCGGAGTCGCCCGGCGGTACGGCGGAAACGCGCAGTTCAGCCCGACAGTGGCGGACGTGACCCATGCGTCGGATGGGACGTATGTGCTCCAGGGTAGCGTGTGGGCCCGCTCGGTCAGGCCGTCACCGGTGCTCGGCACACGAGTGCCACGGTGCTGTTGCGCACGCGTACCCCGTCGTTCCCGAGGAACTCGGTGAGACGGGAGCGCAATCGCGCCGCGGTGTCCGCATCGAGGGTGAGCTGGCGCGAGTACGTGAACGCCAGGTTCACGTAATCCTCGGTGCTCAGGTGGGTCTCGACGGCGAATCGATCGATGGTCGGCGTCAGTCCGGCGCTCGTCAGCAGTTCGTGCGCGCGGTCCTCGGCGCGTGATGCCTCCCGGGTGGTCGGCACCGCGTCCGCGCCGCACACCTCCCGGTAGATCTCGCGGATCCGTGCTTCTGAGGGCTCGATGGCCGCCGCGCGGTTCCACAGCAGGGCCAGGCGGCCGTCGGGGTTGAGCAGCGAAGGGATGCGGGCGAGTGCGACCTGTGGGTCGACCCAGTGGAACGAGCGGGCGAAGACCACCAGATCAAAGGTGCGTCCACGCGCATCCCATTCCTCGAAGGTCGCCTCCTCGACGACGATGCCCTTCGCGCGGGCCTTCTCGGCCATCAGTGGGTCGGGTTCGACGGCGAGCACGCTCGCGCCGGCCGCGGCCATCGGCGCCGAGACCATGCCCGTGCCTGCGCCGACGTCGAGCACCGACATGCCCGGGACAGGTAGGAGTCGCTCGATGACCTCGGGCGGGAACGGCGGACGGTAGCGGTCGTAGGCGTCGGCGACCGGACCGAAGGATTCGGCACGCCGGCGATCGAGATGACTGGGCTGGCTGGTGGTCACCTCATCGAGTATGCGCCCGCGGGCTACAGGCGCTCGACGATGTAGTCGATGCTCGCGGTGAGCTTGCTGACATCGTCAGGGTCGATTGCCGGAAACATCCCGATTCGCAACTGGTTTCGGCCCAACTTGCGGTACGGCTCGGTGTCGACGACGCCGTTGGCGCGCAGGGTCTTGGCGACGGCGGCCGCATCGATCTCGTCGTCGAAGTCGATGGTGCCGACGACCTGGCTACGCAGGGTTGGGTCGGTGACGAACGGCGTTGCGAATTCCGACTTCTCGGCCCAGGAGTACAGGCGCGAACTCGAATCGGCGGTACGTGAGACGCACCAGTCCAGGCCGCCGTTGCCGAGCATCCACTGGATCTGGTTGTCCAGCAACAGCAATGTCGACAGCGCCGGGGTGTTGTAGGTCTGGTTCTTGCGACTGTTGTCGACCGCGGTCGGCAGCGACAGGAACTCCGGGCACCAGCGGTCGGTGCCGGCGATCTGTTCGATCCGGGCGAGGGCCGCCGGGCTCATCGCGGCCAGCCAGATGCCGCCGTCGGCGGCGAAGCACTTCTGCGGGGCGAAGTAATAGACGTCGGTCGCGGCGATGTCGACGGGCAGTCCGCCGGCGCCGGAGGTCGCGTCGATGGCGATCAGCGCGTCGTCGGCGCCGTCGGGGCGGGAGACCGGCACCGCGACACCCGTGGAGGTCTCGTTGTGGGCCCAGCCGATCAGATCGACGCCACCGAAGTCGTCGGCCGTCAGCGCGGC
Source organism: Gordonia sp. i37 (assembly GCF_002043085.1). Classification (NCBI taxonomy): domain Bacteria; kingdom Bacillati; phylum Actinomycetota; class Actinomycetes; order Mycobacteriales; family Gordoniaceae; genus Gordonia; species Gordonia sp. i37. The sequence continues at coordinate 10,873 of NZ_MVPX01000110.1, forward strand.
CGGGTCGGGGGCGGTACCGGGATCGGTCGAGATCACCGCGGGGGAATCGAGGAACGGCGCCTTCTTGGCGACGGTGGCGAACTTCGACGAGAACTCACCGTAGGTCAGGTGCAGGGAGCGGCGCTTGATCAGGCCGAACGACGCGGCATCCCAGAAGGCGGTGGTGCCGCCGTTGGACAGCACGATCTCGTAGCCGTCGGGGAGGGCGAACAGTTGCGACAGTCCTTCGCGCACCGAGCCCACCACGTTCTTCACCGGGGCCTGACGATGGCTGGTGCCGATCACCGAGGCGCCGATGTCGACGAGGGATTGCAGCTGCTCCGGCCGCACCTTGGACGGTCCACAACCGAAACGCCCGTCGGCGGGCAGCAGGTCGGCGGGAAGGGTGATCGGGGTGGCGGCGTCGCTCATGGGCGCAATTCTAGGGCTGTGGCCCTCGCCACTGCGCCGCGGCCCGTCGTCCTGCGACGACGAGGCAGATGCGCACCCTTGACCGAAGCTGAACGCATGTTTAGCCTATTGAACATGCGTATAGCCGAGCGGGGTTCGGATTCGGTCGCCGGTGACGACCGGAACACCCGTGCGCGCCTGCGCGACACCGCGATCGAGATTTTCGCCCGCTCCGGCTTCGGGGCCTCGGTCCGCGCGATCGCCGAGGCCGCAGGAGTCAGTCCGGGTCTGGTGATCCACCACTTCGGGAGCAAGGACGCGTTACGGCGTGAATGTGATGCCCACGTGCTGCGCCAGACTCGTGAGGCGAACCGGGAGAGTCTCGAGAGATCACCCGGCGCACCGGCTTTCGCGTCGATCCTGGCCCAGATGGACACGCTCGAAGACCAAGGGCCGCGCATGGTCTATCTCATTCGGAGTCTGCAGGCCGGGGGAGACATGGCGCGCGAACTGCTCGAACAGCTCGCTGCCGATGCCGAGGTCACCCTTCGGGCCGGTGTCGCCGACGGGACGATCAGACCCTCCCGGGACGAGCCGGCCCGAGCGCGTTACCTCCTCGCCCAGTCCCTCGGTGCGCTGCTGGTCGACCTCGTGATGAATCCGCCGGAGGACTGGTCGGATGCCGGTGCGATCCTGCGTTCGCACACCGACCGGGTGGTGATCCCGGCGACCGAACTCGCGGTCCACGGCGTCATGGCCGACGACTCACTGCTCGATGTGGTGCTGCGCTATCAGGACGACAAACCAGGAGGACGACGATGACCGACGCACATGAGGGCCGAGTGGGTTCACCCGGCCCGGTGATCGAGGTTGCCGGGCTGACAAAGCATTTCGGCTCGTTCCGTGTCCTCGACGGATTGGACCTGCGGGTGCGCCCCGGTGAGGTCGCGGGTTTCCTCGGACCCAATGGCGCCGGTAAGTCGACCACCATCCGGGTGCTGCTCGGACTCTATCGATATGACGGCGGCACGGTGCGCGTCTTCGGTGCCGACCCTCATGCCGACGCCGTCGCGATCCATTCGCGGCTGGCCTACGTACCCGGGGATGTGAACCTCTGGCCGCAGCTGACCGGCGGTCAATGTATCGATCTGCTGTTGTCGCTGCGGGGCATCCGGGCCGAATCCGCATCCCGCCGAGCCGAACTCATCGATCGTTTCGACCTCGACCCGACAAAGAAGGCCTCCACCTATTCCAAGGGCAACCGGCAGAAGGTGGCCCTGATCGCCGCGCTGGCCACCGACACGGAGTTGCTCATCCTCGACGAGCCCACGTCGGGACTCGATCCGCTGATGACCCATCAGTTCACCGAATGCGTACGGGAGTGTGCGACACAGGGATCGGCGGTGCTGATGTCGAGTCACATCCTCGCCGAGGTCGAACAGCTCTGCGACACCGTGACGATCATCCGTGACGGCCGCACCGTCCAGTCCGGCTCGCTGCGCGACTTGCGGCACCTACGACGCTCCCGGGTGACCGCGACCGTCGCCGGCGACTCCGCCGACCTGGCCTCGGTGACCGGTGTCCACGACTTCGAGCAGCGGGCCGAGGGCGAGGTCACCTTCACCGTCGATGACACCGGATTGGTCGCGGTGACAAGGGAGCTGGCAGAACGGGATGTGCGCACGCTCGCGGTGACCCCACCAAGCCTGGAGGAGTTGTTCCTGCATGCCTACGGTGAACGTCTGGAGGCCCGGTGATCACCGGCTACCGGCTGCTGTTCGGGCTGGCGCTGCGGCGCGAACGGATTCTGGCACCGGTCACGGTGGTCATCTTCGTGCTGGTGAATCTGGCGACCGCGGCCTCGATCGCCTCGGCCTATGGAACGCCGGAGAAGCGACGCTTGCTGGCGGCCGGTCCGGGGGCCAACGCCGCCTTCCGTTTCCTGCTCGGCGATACCGTGCACATCCAGTCCATCGCCTCGGCAACCGTTTGGCGCGCAGGTCTTTTCATGATCGCCGCGCTCGGCGTGTGCACGGTGTTGATGGTGGTGCGCCAGACCCGCCGGGAGGAGGAGCTCGGTCGTGCGGAACTGATCCGGTCCGGGGTGGTCGGGCCGCTCGCGCCGACCGCGGCGGCGGCCAGCGTCGCGTCGCTGTTCGGGATCGCGGTGGCGGCGCCGATGGCGTTGATGCTCTTCGGATTCGGCGCGGACGCCGCGTCGGTCGGCATCGTCTTCGCCCAGTACGCCGGCACCGCGCTCGCCGCGGTCGGCGTCGGATTGCTGACCGCGCAGGTGGCGGCGACCGGGCACATCGGCAATCTCGTCGGCGCCTCGGTCGTCCTCGTTGGCTATCTGTTGCGCGGAATCCCGGACGCCACCGGCGACGTGGGGTGGTTGCGGTGGATCAGCCCGGTCGGCTGGGCGCAGGTGATGGACCCGTTCGGCGCCAACAACGCGTGGCCGCTGCTCGCGGACCTCGCGGTGCTGGCCGGTTGTGGTGCGGCGGCGGGCTGGGTGGCCGGCCATCGCGATCTCGGCGGCGGCCTCATCGCCCCGCGACCCGGCCCCGCGGGCACCGACCGGCTGCCGAACGTGGAGGCGATGGTCGCGCAGACCTCGACGCCGCTGCTTCGGTCATGGCTCGGTGGACTCGGTGTCTACGCACTCGTCATCGGCTTCATGGGACCGTCGGTCGACCAACTGGCACAAGGGAATCAGCTGGTCACCGACGTACTCTCGGCACGTCTGGGCGGCATCGGTCTGAGCACCGTGTTCGCGGTGACGATGACCTCGATCCTCGCCGTCGCGGCCGGCGCGTGGGCGGTCACCCTCGCCGAACGGATGCGCACCGAGGAGGCCTCGGGCCGCGCCGAAGCCGTGCTCGCGACCCCGACGGCGCGAGGTCGGTACTTCCTGGCCTACGCGCTCGTCGCCGGTGGCGGGCTGGTGGCGGCGATGGTCGTCACCGCGGTGTGCATCGTCGTCGGCAACGGCATCGCCGGCGGTGGTTGGGCAACGCCCGCCGCGCATCAGGCGCAGATCGCCGCGGTCCAGCTTCCGGCGATGTTCGTCATCGGCGCACTGGTGGTGGCGCTCTATGCGGTGGCGCCCGTGCTGGTGCACCTGGGGTGGCCGGTGGTGGTCGTCGCCCTGCTTCTCGGTCCGCTGTCGGGGATGTTCAACCTGCCGCAGTGGGTCGACGACCTGTCGCCGTTCACCCACGTCCCGCTCGTCCCGGTGGAGCCGATGCGATGGCTGCCGGTGGTGGTGATGCTGTGCGTCGCCGGCGGACTCGTGCTGGTCGGATGGATCTCGTTCCGACACCGCGACATCGGCTGAGCAGCGTCAGCTCGGCGAAGTCAGCCCGCGAGGCCCTTGGCGGTGCCGACGGCGATGTCCTTGGCCTCGATCGCCTTGTCCTTGACCTCGATGCCCAGACGCGCCACCACGGCGGCCTTGGCCGCGGGATCGAGCTCGTCGATCGTCTCCTCGATCTTCGCGGTGGCCGCGTCCACGAGGGTCTTCTCCCGCCGCAGGAACACCAGTAGCGCCACGATCAGCCCGAGGCCGACGATGATGAGAGCGATCTTCGCGTTCTTCGACACGTCGATGGGTCCTTTCGCTGGAGGTGGCCCGCGGCCGTCGCGGGTCCCGTCCCCAGTCTGCCTCACGTGGTGAGGTGCGACGGAGAGTTGATACGGGAGTATGTTCGCGATGTCCGGTATGCGCGCCGGGCGCACCACGCGATCGAGGCCAGGGGCTCACTGTGCTGGAATGGAACGGCGTCGATCCGGGCCTGTTCACCTCGGTGCTCGATCGCGCCGAGGGCGGCGTGCCGACGGTTCTGGTGGTCGAGGGCGAACCCGGACTCGGCAAGACCAGCCTCCTGGCGGACCTGATCGCGCAAGCACGAAATTTTCGGGTCCTGACGGCCGACGGCGTGCAGAACGATCGCGCACCGTATGCGCTGCTGACCCAATGGGGAGTCGAACCGGGTCGAATGTTCGACGGTGGGCAATCCACGCCCCGGGTGGCTCCCAAGGACTGCGTGACCGCCTCGATGCGTTGGCCGCCGCCGGACCGGTACTGCTGGTCGCCGACGACCTGCAGTGGGCTGACCCGGAGTCGGTCGATGCGCTGCTCTGGCTGTTGCGACGCACCGCCGGGGATCGGCTGCTGGTGGCGGTCGGCACGCGGCCGCCGGCGCCTGGGCAACACCCCGACTGGAAGCGGTGGATCGAGGGTCCCGGCGCAGCGGTGACGATCACGCTGACCGGTCTGACGCGCGGGCAGGTGGCCGAGATGGCACGTCGTCGGTGGCCGAGTATCTCCGACGAACTGGTGGGTCGGCTGCACGAACACACCGGCGGCAACCCGTTGTATCTGAAAACCCTTCTCGCCGAACACGAGCTGACCGATCTCTCGACTGCAGACGTGTTGCCGGCGCCGGCCGCGTTCGCCCGCACGATCGCCGCGCGGACTTCACGACTGTCCGACGCGGCCCTCGCCGTGCTGCGCGCGGCGAGCGTGTTGGGCTGGACGTGGTCGTCGCTGGCTCTGGTTTCGGCGGTCGCCGAGGTCGGCGAGCCGACCGGAGTCGTCGAGGAGTTGCGTGCGGCCGAGCTGGTAGATATTCGACGATTGGATGAACCACTGCAGGTGCGTCCGTCCCACGCGCTGATCCGTGCCGCGGTGTACCAGCAGACCCCGCTGACACAGCTGCGTGAGCTCCACCTGCGTGCGGCACCCCTCGTGACGTCTCGGGCGATGGCACTGCAGCACCGACGCGCGGCGGCCGCCCGGTACGACGACGGTCTCGCCGACGAGCTCGAGGCGTACGCGCATGGGCTGTACGGCCGGCGGTCGTTTCGGCAGGCTGCGCAGTACCTCCGCTGGGCCGCGGCGCTGACGGCCGATCCTGCGGTACACGAACGACGTTGGCTCGAATCGCTGTACAACGTGGTGTTGAATTACGACTTCGCGACCGTGCGCGCCGAACTCGACGCCATCCGGATGGCCGGCGACGCGATCTGGAGGGCCTTGGTCCTGGGTCGTTACGCAATCCAGGAAAGGCGGTACCGCGACGCCGTCGCCGAGCTCGAACCGATCACCGCCGAACCGATCACCTCTGGGCCGATTGCCGCTGGCTCAGGGCAGATCGACCGGGCGCGGCTGCGCTACCGCGCCGAGGTGCTGCTCGCTTGGGCTCGCGCGTGCCTGGGCCATCCGATCGACCTCATCGCCGACGGGATCGACCGCGCCGAGATGGTTCGGCCCGATGACACCGACGACGGGGCGATCCGCGGAATCGAGCTGGTCGTCGCCGGCCAGGTATCGATTCGTCGCTTCGGGATAACTGCCGTGCTCGCACAACTGTCCGGTCTTCCGGCAGCGGTGGCGGTGCCGTTGACGGCGACGGGCGCACTCGCTTTTCGGGGTTCACTGCGGGCGACGATGGGTCTGACGCGTGCGGCCTCCGACGACCTGACCGAGGCCACGCGCCGCATCGAGGACTCGACGGATTTCGGTGCCGGATCGTTTCACGCGCAGCTCGGATTCGTCCAGTGGCTGTCCGGTGATTGGGGTCGGGCTGCGCTGACCTCCCGCAAGGCCCTCGACCTCGCCGGCACCGTGGTACATCAGTTGACCGCGGCCATCGCGCCGCTGGTCGACAGTGGTGCGGGCCGGTTCGCCGAAGCCGATGACCTGATCGAGTCGGCCCGCGAGCTGCTGACCGAATCGCCATGGGAGCCGGCGTGCCTGCAGTTCGTGAACACGCTGCTGGTCCGCGCCCACGCCGGCGGTTCGGCCGCCGAGCAGGCCACGGCGCTCGCCGAATTGCGTGGCCCCCGTTCGAGATCACCGACATCTCCCGTGCCGGTCCGGCCCTGCTACTCACCTACTTACCCGCCCTGATCTGGGCCAAGCGACTCGATGAAGCACATGCCGCTATCGGTCGACTCACCCGCGCCGAACCGGCCGCGGACTGGGCACCGGCAGTGGCCTCGTGGTTCCGCGGGCTGATCCACGAGGCCCGAGGTGAGGGACCGCAAGCGTTGACGGCGCTGACCGCGGCCGTCGCCATGGATCTCGCTCTCCCGCTGTACCGGGCGCATCTGCTGGCAGATCATGCACGGCTGGCCAGGCTGTTGGGGCAGCATCGCGAGGCCGGTGATTCGCTGCGGCAAGCGGAGTCCATCTACGACCGACTCGGCGCAGCGCCGTTCGTGGAACGCATCCGGGTGATCCTCTCCGAGCCCGCACTGCCGGTGCAGGCGCTCGCCGGCGGGGTCGTTCTGACCGACCGTGAGCACGACGTCCTGACGCTGTTGCTCAGCGGGATGAGCTATGCCCAGATCGCACGCGAGCTCTTCATCACGCAGAGCACCGTCGGCTATCACCTCGGCAACATCTACGGCAAGGCAGGCGTGAAATCGCGGCATGAGCTCAGCGACATGGCACGAGAGAATCCCCGGCTCTTCGGGATCACCGTCGCTCGGGCGTGACCGGTGCCGTCCGCCCGCCCGCGTGGGTGCTCAGCTCGCGAGTCTGCCTGACCGCGAACAGGATCAGGCCGATCGGCAGCACCCAGTTCAGGATGAGATCGACCGGTCGGAAACCCGGAACCGGTGTGTCGCGGGATCGAGCAGACCGGCCAGCAGGTGACCTACGCCCATCACCGCGACCACACCGGCCCACATCGCGCTGATCTTGCGGTTGACCGAGCGGAACACCGGTGACGTCCAATACTCGCGGGGCACCGATTCCCGGGCGTACTGCTCGGTGAACGGCACGGTGAACACCGAACCGAGCATGATCGCCGCCAGGACGAGGGTGGCCGATCCGCGTCCGTAATCGGCGATCCAGTTGGTCGCCGGCGACCCGCCCGAGAAGCCGACGACCGCGAACGCGCCGAACGTCGCGACGCCGGTGACGTCGAGTACCTTCACGCCGGTCTCCTGCATGCTCTTGATCAGCAGGACCAGCGACACGGCGGCCGCGAGGAGGGCGGCGACGGCGGCGACGGCGGCGGCGTCGGCGCCTCGGCGATTGATGAGCACACTGAACAGCACCCACGGGATGAGACTCACGAACATCTTCTTGGAATCCATGACGAAACTCCTTCGTACAGTGCGGGTATGGGTTTACGGGCAGCCGGTTCTACTGGCGTTCTTGACCGTTCCGTCCGGCATGAAGGTGTTGCAGAAGGTGGCGCCGGCCATGTTCGCGGTGGTGAGATCAGCGCCGAGGAAGTTGGCTTCGGTGAGGTTGGCCCCGGTGAGGTTGGCCCCGGTGAGGTTGGCCCCGGAGAGGTTGGCCCCGGTCAGGTTCGCTCCGGTGAACGAGCCCTGGCTCAGGTTGGCGCCGGTGAGGTTGGCTCCCCGCAGGTCGGCACCGGTGAACGAGGCGAGTCTGCCGTCGGCTCCGACGAAGGATGCGCCGACCAGGTCGGCACCGACGAGATTGGTGAGAGTCAATCCGGCGTGGTCGAACCTCGCGCCGTTCATGCTGGCGTTGACCGCTGCATTGCCACCGAGCTGGATCTGGCTGAAGTCGGCCTGATCGGCGTGACCGAAGGCGATGCTGCCCAGGTAGAAGCTGCTCCCGGACAGGTCGGCCTTGTCCAGCGTGGCGTAACCGAGGAATCCGCCCTGCAGATTGGCCTTGGTGAGATTCGCTCCGGGGCACTTGGTGAACGCCGCGATCGCGCACCCGTTGACCTTGCTGCCCGCACTCAATTGGGTTCCGTTGATCAGCGCGTTGACCGCGCCGTAGAAGGGGCTGCTCGCCGGCAGCGGGATGGGGTTACCGGTGGCGGCGGGCGGGGTCTGGCCCGGGCAGAGCCCCTTGTGGGGGTTCTTCACGCTGCCGTCCGGCATGAGCGTGTTGCAGTACGTCACGCCGGTGAGGTTGGCGCCGGTGAGATTCGAGCCGGTCAGGTCGCCGTTCGAGAGATTCACGTTCGTCAGGTTGGCGCCGGTCAGATCGTCACCGTTGAAATCGGTGTCGGACAGGTTGGCGCCGCTCAAATCGGCTTTGCTCAGGTTCGAGCCGACCACCGCACCGAAGTTCGCGTCGAGCCCGGCCAGATTCGCTCCGGGTAGGTACGAATTGTCGATGCTGCCGAGATGCAGCTTCGAGTTCTTCAGCGACAGCCCGGGCACGTACATCTCGTTGAGTGACACCCCGGTCAGTGTCGTGTTACTCAGATCCGCATTGGCCATCGATGCGTAGGTGAATCCGGCGAACGCGACCGCAGCTCCGGACAGGTTGGCGCCGGTCAGGTCCGCGTAATGAAACGACGCTCCGCGCAGCACCGCGCCGCTCAGATCGGCGTTCGCACACGAGGTGCTCGGCTTACGACGCAACCGTTCACGTCCTGGCCGTACTTGACGGTTGGCTGCGTTCCCTCGACCAGCAACGTGTAGTACGGATTGTCCGGCGGCACCATGACGGTGCCCCCGGGGACCGCCGGATTCGCCGGCCTGGGTGCGGAACTGCCTACGGCGGCTTGCGACGACCCTGCTTGCGAGGAGTTCTCGGCGGTGGAACACCCCGCCAGTGCGGTCAACGCCGTCGCGACGACCCCCACCGTGAGAAGGCGGAATTTCAGATTCATGACGGGCTCCGATCCAGATGTGACCTGCGAAAAGGTCCTTCATCTCGTTCTAGAGCCCGCCGCCCCCCGACACCCTGGTGACAATTGGCAGTCTTCGTCACCGAGCCGCCGGGCCGGCGTCGCGGATTGGTCGACTAGAGGCCGGGTTTGACCACGTCACCCCACCCTTCGACGTCCTCGGGGCGCCGCGGTGCGGCGCCGGTGTAGAGCGCGGCCGGGCGGACGAGTTTGCCGAGCTGCTTCTGTTCGAGGATGTGTGCGCACCAGCCCGCGGTCCGGCCGCAGGTGAACATGGCGGGCATCATGTGCGTGGGTACCTCGGCGTAGTCGAGGATGACCGCCGCCCAGAACTCGACGTTGGTCTCGATCGCGCGGTCCGGGCGGCGTTCGCGCAGTTCGGTGAGTGCGGCCTGCTCCAACGCCGCGGCCACCTCGTAGCGCGGCACCCCGAGCTGTTGGGCGGTGCGGCGCAGGACGCGGGCTCGCGGGTCCTCGGCGCGATAGACCCGGTGACCGAACCCCATCAGCTTTTCCTTGCGGTCGAGGATGCCCTTGACCAGCGCCCGCGCGTCCCCGGTGCGCTCGACCTCCTCGATCATCGGCAGCACCCGTGCCGGTGCGCCACCGTGCAGCGGCCCCGACATCGCGCCGATCGCCCCGGACAGCGCCGCTGCCACATCGGCTCCGGTACTGGCGATCACCCGGGCGGTGAACGTCGACGCGTTGAGTCCGTGTTCGGCCGCTCCCACCCAGTAGGCGTCGATCGCGGCGATGTGCTTCGGGTCCGGATCGCCCTTCCACCGGGTCATGAATCGTGCTGTGACGGTGTCACATTCGTCGATGATGCGCTGCGGCACGGCAGGTTGGTGAATGCCGCGGGCCGACTGCGCGACGTAGGACAGTGCCATCACCGACGCGCGCGCCAGGTTCGCGCGGGCGGTGGCGTCGTCGATGTCGAGCAGCGGCCGGTAGCCCCAGATGGGGGCGAGCATCGCCAGCGCGGCCTGCACGTCGACGCGGACGTCGCCGGTGTGGATGGGCAGCGGGAAGGGTTCCGCGGGTGGCAGACCGTCGCCGAACCGGCCGTCGACGAGCAGTGCCCACACGTCGGCGAAGGTGACCTTGTTCTCGACGAGATCCTCGATGTCGACACCGCGGTAGCGCAGGTTGCCGCCGTTCTTGTCCGGTTCGGCGATCTCGGTGGTGAAGGCGACGACGCCCTCGAGGCCGGGGACGAAGTCGTCGGGGATCCTGTTCGTCATGTCTGCGACCACCTTCTGTTCCGCACGGCGCTGTGCCGGGGATGCCGGGCTGGGGGCATCCTCTGTGTGCACTGTAGGACAGTCCGCAGAGGCCGTCATACCGGGGAGTAACCGCCCCGCCACGCTGGTCACGGCACTCGCCCGGAGTAGCGTCTGGACAGTGAGCGAATCCATCGACGGCGGGCCCCGACGACCCGGGATCGACCTGCCCAACATGCGTGTCGGGTACGGCGGCGGCATCCCGCCCAACGTCGGCGACGGAGATCGCGCGGCCGGGGCCGACGGGGTGCGCGACAACCTCGATCCGAGTTGGTTGCGCGGCGACCCACCGTGGCTCGACCTGTTCGAGGTGTGGCTGCACGAGGCCCTCGACGCGCGGATACCCGAGCCGAATGCGATGGTCCTCGGCACCGTCGACGCCCATGGGTTGCCGGCCACGCGGACCGTGCTGTGCAAGGGCGCCGACGCCGCCGGAATCGTGTTCTTCACCGGCTACGATTCCGACAAGGGCCGTGACCTGGACGCCAATCCCGTTGCGTCGGTGACCTTCCCGTGGATCGCACTGGAGCGCCAGGTGCACTTCCGGGGCGCGGTGGTCCGAGTGAGTCCCGAAGAGACGCAAGACTATTGGTACAAACGGCCGCGGGGGTCGCAGCTCTCGGCGCTCGCCTCCGAGCAGTCCCGTCCCATCGGTAGCCGGGCGGAGTTGGAGGCGAAGGCGGCCGACGTCGCTGCGCGGTGTGGCGGCATCGACGGAGACACCCCGGTCCCGGTGCCCCCGCAGTGGGGTGGGTATCGCCTGGAGCCGGCGTGCGTCGAATTCTGGCAGGGCCGCGCGAACCGGCTGCACAACCGGATACGTCTGACGATGGTCGACGGGGTCTGGGAAGTCCTGCGGCTGCAGCCGTGAGCCTGCGACACGCACTGCTGGCCCTGCTCAGCGCCGGGCCGGCGACCGGATACGACGCCGCGAAGCGGTTCAGCGGTTCGGTCGGGCACGTGTGGTCGGCGCCGGACTCGCAGATCTATCCCGAACTCAAGCGGATGCAAGGTGACGGACTCGTGGAGAGCAGCGCCGTCCGCTGGGGGCCGCGCAGTACCAAGACCCAGTACACGATCACCGACGCCGGACTCGAGGAACTGATCGACTGGGCGGGCAGAGCGCTGCCGTACTCGCCGCCGCGCGACACCCACCACCTACAGGCCGCCTATCTCGAATGGACCGATGCCGCGGGCGCGCGGCGATTCTTCGAGGATCACATCGCCCATCACACCGAGCAGCGGCAGTTGCTGCTCGCGGTGCACGCGGGAATCGTCGCGCGCACCGATCCGATGATCATGCGCAGGCTCTCGCGTTTTCCCGACTCCGATCACGAGCGGATCGTGGCCTTCAAGGCGCACACCTATGCCGGGATGGTCGCCCGGAGCGAGGCGGAGATCGCCTGGGCACGCGAGGGTCTGGCGATGCTCGACACCCTGGCCGCCGACGGCGGAGTAGGCGGGGGAGCGGCCGGGGGCAATTCTTCGATCCCCTAAGCTGTTTCGGTGCGTCGTCTCCTGGCCGACACCCGGCCGCTGTCCAATCGATATTTCCGGAGACTGTGGTGGGCCAACATCGTCACGGTCATCGGCGCGCAGCTCACCGTGGTGGCGGTGCCTGCGCAGATCTACGAGATCACCGATAGCTCAGCCTATGTCGGACTCACCGGAGTTTTCGGTTTGGCCCCTTTGGTCGTATTCGGCCTCTGGGGCGGGGCGCTTGCCGACGTCATGGATCGCCGGCTCATCCTGGTCGTCACCACTTTCGGACTCATCGGCACCAGTGCGCTGTTCTGGCTGCAGTCGGCGATGGGCTGGAACAACGTCTGGATCATCCTGTCTCTCTTCACCGTTCAGCAGGCCTTCTTCGCGGTCAATCAGCCGACACGGACAGCGGTGCTCCCGCGGTTGCTGCCCGCGTCCGAACTGCCGGCGGCGCTGTCGCTGAACATGACGGTGATGCAGGCCGGCGCGATCGCCGGACCGCTCGTCGGCGGCGCGTTGATCCCGGTGCTGGGGTATTCGGTGCTGTACCTGATCGACACGATCTTCTTGTTCGCCACGCTGTGGGCGGTGATCCTGCTGCCTGCGCTGCGTCCGGAGAGCGAGCACGCGCCGAAGGTCGCGGGATTGCGGTCCGTGATCGACGGCCTGACCTATCTCGCCCGGCACAAGGTGCTGATGGCGTCCTTCCTCGTCGATCTGATCGCGATGATCTTCGGCATGCCACGGGCGCTGTTCCCGCAGATGGCGCACGAGAACTTCGGTGGTCCGTCCGGTGGCGGCCTCGCCTTTGCGCTGCTGTTCGTCGCGATCTCGGCGGGCGCCGTCGTCGGCGGGGTGTTCTCCGGGTGGGTCAGTCGTGTTCAGCGGCAGGGATTCGCGGTGATCATGTGCATCCTCATCTGGGGTGTGGCGATCGCGCTCTCGGGTGTGGCGGTGGGGTTCGCCGGCGGGTCGGCAATGCCGTGGCTGCCGGTCGTCCTGGTGCTGTTGATGATCGGCGGCGCCGCCGACATGGCCTCGGCGGCCTTCCGCCAGTCAATCCTGCTGGCCGCGGCCAACGACGAGGTGCGCGGGCGACTGCAGGGGGTGTTCATCGTCGTGGTTGCCGGTGGTCCGCGCATCGCCGACGTCGCGCACGGTTCGGCGGCAGCGGTCGTCGGCGTCGCGGCGACCACGGCCTTCGGCGGAGCGGCCGTGGTGGTGCTGACCATCGTTGCCGCACTGTTCATTCCGGCTTTCGTCCGCTACCGCGTCGGCCAACACGCCTGACCGCGGCAGCCGCGCTGATCAGCGAATCCTCTCGATCGGTGTCACCATGGTGGCCATGACTGCGACCGTCGACGAGTCCGTGGATTCCTTTCGCGTTCCGATCATCGACATCTCCGCCTACACCGACGGAGGTAGCGCCGCCGACCGCGCGGTGGTCGCGGCGCAGATCGATGACGCGGCGAGTTCGGTCGGATTCATGCAGATCGTCGGCCACCAGATCCCCTCCGCGGTGATCGAGGAGTTCACCGCCGTCATGGACGACTTCTTCGCGTTGCCGCTCGACGAGAAGAAGGCCTACCGGACGCCGCCGGAGATCAACCGTGGATATGCACCTCCGAAATCCGAGTCGCTCTCGCTGAGTCTCGGCGTGGAGTCGGCGGGGCGGATGAACGATTTCTTCGAGGCATTCAACGTGGGCGTCGAGGCGAAGCAGTATCCCGGCCTCGAGCTGCCCGCCGATCACTACGCCGACAACACCTGGCCCGCGGTCAGTCATTTCCAGGCTGCGGTGTCGACCTATTTCGTCGAGGCGCGCCGCGTCGCACACGTGCTGACGCGCATCTTCGCCGATGCTCTCGACCTCCCGCCGGACTTCTTCGACGGCTACACCGACCATTCCCTCGACGTGCTGCGGATGAACAATTACGCATTGCCACCCGGCGAGGTCGAACTCGACGGTGAATTGACCGGCATGGGTGAGCACACCGACTACGGCATCGTTACCGTGCTCTGGGCAGATCAGGTGCGCGGGTTACAGGTGCTCGACCACCACGGGGTGTGGCACGACGTCGCCCCGACCGACGGTGCGCTCCTCATCAACCTCGGTGACCTGATGGCGCGCTGGACCAACGAACGCTGGATGTCGACACTGCACCGCGTCAAGCCGCCCATCGTCGACGGCACCATCGAACGCCGCAGATCTGCCGCCTACTTCCACGACGGCAACATCGACGCCACCATCTCCACACTGCCCTCCTGCGTGGGTGCCGGCAGCCGCTACTCGCCGATCACCGTCGGCGAGCACATCGGTGCCAAACTCGCGGGTTCGCGTGCCGGACAAGCCAATCCGTACGCAAAGCGTGAGGCCGCCCGCGTGCAGCGCGCGATGCAGCGAGGCCTCGGCCAGCAGTAGCGTCCCGGGTAGACATCCTCTGCTCGATGGCCGTAGGCTTCCTTCCCTCCGCTGGTCCCCGCCCGGTGGTCGAGGTGCGAGCCGCGTGCGGCGAGCCTCGAGACCGTTTGCGCCGGTGCTGGTTCGGGGTCACCGGGTGGTGCGGATACCGGTCGGCGAGCGGGGTCTCGAGGCCTCGTCGCTGGCGCTCCTCGGCACCTCGACCATCGGATGGGAAGGCCCGGAGCGTCATTCGAACCCTTCCCCCCGATGGTCGAGGTGCGAGCCGCGTGCGGCGAGC
>NZ_MVPX01000111.1:0-18883 GCF_002043085.1 Gordonia sp. i37
CCTGGGGCATTGACCTATGCACCCAGCGCCACCTTGCGCGCTGAGGTGCTGGCCAACGACGCCTGGTGCCGATACCCCTACTGCGGCATGCCGTCACATCTGTGCGACCTTGATCATTGGCGGCCGTTCAACCATGCCGACCCCGAGGCGGGAGGCTGGACGGTGCTCGGTGATCTGATCCCGTTGTGTGGGGCTGATCATCAGCGCAAGCATCTCGCCGAGTGGGTGCCGACGCTCTACACCGATCGGCGGGTGCAGTGGCGGAGTCGGTGGAGTGGGCAGGTGATTGTCACCTACCCGCGGTGACGGAGTTCCGCTGTGGGGTGGAACCAGCTACGGCTCACCGGGTCTCGAGGCTCCTCGCTTGCGCTCGTCGCACCTCGACCACCTGGAAAGAATGCCTCGACCACCAAGAAAAGGCACCTCGACCATCGGGAGAAGGGCGTCGGTCAGAGTGATGCGTGGACGTGCGTTGGATAGTCGGCGGTGCGGGCGGCATGCACGGGGCAGTAGTGGATCGGGTTGTCGCGCTCGGCTTCTGGCGGCAGGTTGCGGGCGGGCGTCTCCACCAGGGGTGCGGAGTGCGGTACGCGTCCGCGGACGCGGTCCCATGCGTCACGCGGGCGGGGATGCCGGAGATAGCGTTTCGGCGTCAGTTGGTGCATCACGAGGTTGATCACCCTGCCCAGCAGGCGGAATCGTCGTTCGTCGGCCTCGCTCCACGGCAGGTTCATCATCTCGCGGATGGGTTCATCGTAGAAGCCGGTGGTCAGCCACACGAAGAAGCGCGCGTTCCGCGGTGCGATGTGACGACGCCACAACCCCTCCGGGATGAACGACAGAAACGGTGGGGGTGGTAGCGAGCCGATGTCGAGGACGGTGCGTACCGACTCGTGATCGCGGAGTACATTGCGGCACATGTGGTCCCAGTACTCGAGGAAGTCCTCGTAGGTCTCGGGAACAGGTCGCATCGACACGCCGTACTGCGCGTACCAGACCTTGGACTCCTCGAACAACTGGCGTTTCTGGGCTTCGGTGAGCCAAGGTCCGAATCGCTCGCAGAGCCGAACGTTGCCGTACCAGAAGGTGGCGTGCGCCCAGTAGAAAACGTCGGGATCGAGTGCGTGATAACGTGATCCGTCCGGCATTGTGCCCTTGATGGTGCGGTGATAGTCGCGCACCTCATGGCCGGTCGCGGCCGCACCATCGGTGGCCACCGGATCGAAGACGACGCCGCTGATCGGATACAACGACCGCAGCAGACGCTGCCATCTCTCTCCGAAGAAGTCCGAGTGATCCCAGACGGCCTGCCCCAACTTGGGATGCATGTTCTGCATCGATCCCGCCCACAGGCCCTGGAACATGCCGGTCCACGTCCCCCAGATCTGCCAGGTCAACGAGTCCGGGCCAAGCACTGCGGTGTCGGGTGGGGACGCAACCTGGGTCATGAGACGAAAGACTAGAAGCGTCTCACGCCGGAGTCAAGGCTCCCCCGATCGGGGGAGGCATGGTTCCTCCGGTGAATCGGTGGTCAGGTGAAGAGGCGAACCGCTCATCGACGGCAGAGTCATGGGTGTCAGAAACACCACGGACCGCCGGCCACACACCCGGCGGGCCACGGACGCAAGGGAGACCCCCATGAACACGATCACCACAGCCCGCCGCTTCCGTAACCGCGCACTCATCGGTCTCGCCGGCCTCGGGGTCGGCACCGGACTGGTGCTGGGCGGAGCGGGTCTGGCCACCGCCGGTACCGTGCCGATCACCCATCCCGGTGAGCCGACCGTGGCCATGACGATCACCAACCACACCAACCGCACCGAGTTCCTGCAGGGCGCCACTCCCGGAGCGGGGCAGTGGGTGCAGTCCCCGCGGGCGCAGCTGGCTCCCGGCGCCACCGAGATCATCGTCTCCAACGCACCGCACAGCTCATCGGAGAACGTCATGGTCACCTACCGGATCGGCGCATTCGGCCCCAAGGCGGTCTACAACATCGAGAACGCCAGGGGTGCAGTCAATCTGAACGCCACCGGAACCACCAGCGGCAACTACTGGATCAACGCACACATCGACACCGGCTACCCGACCGTCAATGTCGGCTACGACCTGTGGTGACCGGTGCCGGTTGGTCGCCGGCACTTACCGAGAGCGGAAACGCACCCGGTTGCCGGCGACCAGCTGACCGACCCGCGCCAGTGCCCCGGCGGTGAGTACCGCCACCACCGGATAGCCACCGGTCACCGGATGATCGGCGAGAAACAGTACCGGCTGCCCATTGGGTGGGACCTGAACCGCTCCGTGGGCAACGCCTTCCGAGGCCAGTTCGCCGACATCGGCACGATGGTGCAACAACGGATGATCCGACTCGTCGGGCCGCACCAGCCGCACCCCGACCCGGTCGGCGTCGGCGCTCACCACCCACTCGCCGACCATCAGATCCCCGACCCGGTGCAGGTGCCCGGAACGCGGACCTGCGCTCACATCGAGTTCGGCGACCGGCGGTGGTGTTGCCTCGACCGGCGCATGCGTCACCGCAGGCCATGGCCCGCTCTCGATGCCGACCTCGAGCAGATCACCTGCCGACAACGGCGGCGGCCCAAGCCCCGACAACGTGTCGGTGGACCGCGAACCGAGGACCGCGCCGACGTCGATTCCGCCCCGCACTGCAACGTAATTGCGACAACCCCATGTCGGCGCCGACACGGCCAGTTCCGAGCCCGCGGTCACGGTGACGGTCGCACCGAGGCCGACCGGCACATCGTCGACGAGTACCTGCGCACCCGCCCCGGTCACCGCGATCAGCAGCCCGCGCAGCGCCCGAATCCGTATCCCGCCCAACGTCGCCTCGATGACGGCCGCTGATTCGCGGTTTCCGACAAGACGATTGGCGAGTGTCATCGACACCAGGTCGGCAGCACCCGACCGGGGGACGCCGAGATGGGCCAGCCCGGGCCGACCCAGATCCTGGATCGTCGCGAACGGGCCGGGGTGGATCACCTCGATCGCGCTCACCGTGATTCTCCGGCGTCACTGCGGGCGGCGTCGACGAATCGCACCAGCGTGCCAGGGGCCAGCAACGACGGCGGATTCGCTGTTTCGTCCCACAGGTGGATACCGGTGCGGCCCAAGAGATGCCATCCACCGGGGCTCGTCCGCGGATAGATCGCACTGTATCCGGCGGCGACGGCCACCGCGCCGGCGGGCACCCGGGTGCGCGGCTGCGCGCGCCGGCCGATCCGGAGGAGCGGGTTGTCGGCATCCTCGGGGACGAGGTAGCCGAATCCCGGTGCGAAACCCATGAACTGGACGCGCCACCTCGTCGCGGTGTGCGCGGCGACCACATCACCGACCCCGCACCCCAGGGTGGTGGCGACCGCGTCGAGATCGGCGCCGTCGTAATGCACTTCGATTGTCACCTCGTCGTCGGTGTCCGGCGTCGTGTCGTCGTCGGTGACCGCACCGCGCAACACCCGGTGGATGCCCAAGGAGTCCGCGCCGACGCCGAGCTCGAACTGGATGAGGACGGTCGATGCGCTGGGCACGATCTCGGTGACACCGATCAGGTCGCCCGCCTCGCTCGCCGCACGCAGTGCCCGCTGCGCCCGACGCACCGCGACCGGGTCGTCGCCGAAGTCGAGGAGCACCGCATCGCGTCCCGCGGGCAACTCGTTCATATCCGTCGAATCTACCCGCCCACTGCTGTTTTGGTCTCGTCGTCGTTTCGCCCATAGCCGACATCGACGCCACCGGCGATGGCAGACTGATGCCGTGAAGACGGGATGGACGTGCAAAGTCGTCGGGATCGGTCGATGAGGGAGATCGTCGTGTGCGGCGAGGCGCTGGTGGACGTGGTAGCCACAGCTCCACCAACTGTCGGTGGAGGGCAACTGCCGCCGCTGCAGCCGGCCCTGGGCGGGGGACCGTTCAACGTCGCGATCACCTTGGGGCGGCTGGGAAGTGCGGTCTCGTTCTGTTCGGCGGTGTCGACCGACGACTACGGCGAGGCCATCATGTCGGCGTTGCGGCACAGCGGCGTCGGCACCACCCTGGTCCAACGACGTTCCGAGCCCACCTCGCTGGCCCTGGCGACCATCGGCGCCGACGGCGCCGCCCACTACTCGTTCTACGTCGAGGGCACCGCCGACCGCCTCGTCGCCGACCCCGGGCCGTTCGCGCCGACGGTCGCGGCGCTCGGCTTCGGCACGCTGTCACTGGTTCTCGAGCCCGGTGCGAGCGTGTACGAGTCGACGATGCGTCGCTGCCACGAGGAGGGGCGGCTCGTGCTCTGCGACCCCAACATCCGGGCGGCCGTCATCGCCGACGCCGACGCCTACCGCGCCCGCTTCGCGTCGTGGATGAACGCCGTCGACGTGGTCAAGCTCTCCGACGAGGACGCCGAGTGGCTCGGACGCGGACCGAACGGTTCGCGTCCTGCCGACTGGCTCGAGGCCGGGGTCTGCGCGGTGCTCGTGACCGCGGGCGCCGACGGTATCGACGTCGTCACCGCGTCGGGTACGAGTCGTATCCCGGCGCCGCGGGTGACCGTTGCCGACACCATCGGCGCTGGTGACAGCATCATGGGCGCGATCCTCCACCAACTCGACCGTGCCGGTGCACTGTCGTCGGCCGCGGTGCGCGACCTCGACGACGAGCAGTGGCGCGAGGTGGCGCGGTTCGCCGTGAAGGTGGCGGGGATCACCGTCTCGCGTCCGGGGGCGGACCCTCCGTGGGCGAGCGAGCTCGGGGGAGACTAGGTTAGGTTCTCAAGAGCCCGTAATGGGCGAAGAGGAAAATCTCGCACCTGAGTAAAGGGGTCCACGAGTGTCCGCTGAAACAGTCCCGGCCGACGGCACAACCGATGCGGCTTCGGCAACATTCACTTATCCCGGTGGGCAACTCGAGCTCCCGATCCTGAAGGCCACCGAGGGCAGCGATTCGGTCGAACTGGGCAAGTTCCTGTCCGAGACCGGATTGACCACGTTCGACGGTGGTTTCGTCAACACCGCATCCACCAAGTCGTCGATCACCTACATCGACGGCGACGCGGGCATCCTGCGCTACCGCGGTATCCCGATCGACCAGCTGGCCGAGAAGTCGACCTTCATCGAGGTCAGCTACCTGCTGATCTACGGCGAGCTGCCGACCCCGACCGAGCTCGAGGAGTTCACCAACAAGATCCAGCGGCACACCCTGCTGCACGAGGATCTCAAGCGGTTCTTCGACGGATTCCCGCGCAACGCCCACCCGATGCCGGTGCTCTCCAGCGCCGTCAACGCGTTGTCGGCGTACTACCAGGATTCGTTGGACCCCAAGGATCCCGAGCAGGTCGAACTGTCGACGATCCGTTTGCTGGCCAAGCTGCCGACGATCGCGGCCTACGCCTACAAGAAGTCGGCGGGCCAGCCGTTCCTCTACCCGGACAACTCGCTGAGCCTGGTGGAGAACTTCCTGCGGATGACCTTCGGCTTCCCGGCCGAGCCGTACGAGGTCGATCCCGAGGTCGCCAAGGCCCTCGACATGCTGTTCATCCTGCACGCCGACCACGAGCAGAACTGCTCGACGTCGACGGTCCGGCTGGTCGGCTCGTCGCAGGCCAACCTGTTCACCTCGATCTCCGGTGGCATCAACGCCCTGTGGGGCCCGCTGCACGGTGGCGCCAACCAGGCCGTGCTCGAGATGCTCGAGGACATCAAGAACTCCGGCGGCGACACCCAGGCGTTCATGACCAAGGTCAAGAACAAGGAAGCCGGCGTGAAGCTGATGGGCTTCGGACACCGCGTGTACAAGAACTACGACCCGCGCGCGGCGATCGTGAAGAAGACCGCCGATCAGATCCTCACCTCCCTCGGCGTGCAGGACGACCTGCTCGACATCGCCAAGGGCCTCGAAGAGGTCGCGCTCAACGACGACTACTTCATCGAGCGCAAGCTCTACCCGAACGTCGACTTCTACACCGGCGTCATCTACCGCGCCATGGGCTTCCCGACCCGGATGTTCACCGTGCTGTTCGCACTCGGCCGGCTGCCCGGCTGGATCGCGCACTGGCGGGAGATGAACACCGATCCGACCGGCAAGATCGGGCGCCCGCGCCAGCTCTACACCGGTTACACCGAGCGCGACTACATCGCACGCGGGGATCGCTGAGGCGCTCGCCCACCCCGACGGGCACTCTCGTCCACGAGGGACCCGAGCCACCAGAGAACCGATGACTCAAAGGAGAGTCCCGATGACCAGTGCCGAAAAGCCAGAAGTCGAATTCCCGGAGGGCCCGGCCCCCGCCGAACTCGAGGTCGTCGATCTCGTCGAGGGTGACGGAGCGCAGGCCCAGCGCGGTGACGTCGTCGATGTCCACTACGTGGGAGTCGATTTCGAGTCGGGCGAGGAGTTCGACTCGTCGTGGGATCGCGGTCAGTCCGCGCACTTCCCGCTCGAGCGGCTGATCCCGGGCTGGCAAGAGGGAATCCCGGGAATGAAGGTCGGCGGCCGCCGGCGTCTGACCGTGCCGCCGAACCTGGCCTACGGTCCGCCCGGTGCAGGACACCGACTTTCGGGCCGCACCCTGGTGTTCGTCATCGATCTGCTGGGCGTGGGATAAATCTCCGCCGCCAAGCGCACCCGAGGCGGGTCGGCCGCGTCGACGTCGGAGACGCCGACCGGTACGGCTCTGCTGTGGTTGCGCCGTGATCTGCGTCTGGGTGATCTGCCGGCGCTCGCCGACGCGCTCGACGCCGCCGATCGCGTCCTGATCTGCTTCGTTCTCGACCCCCGGCTCGAGAAGTCCGCCGGCGACCGGCGTCTGGCGTTCCTCTTCGATTCGCTCCGCGAGCTCGATGAGCGCCTCGACGGTCGACTCCTTATCGTGCGGGGTCGTCCCGACGAGGAGATCCCCCGGCTGGTCGAGGCCGTCGGTGCGTCGTCGGTGCATGTCTCCGAGGACTTCTCGCCGTTCGGGCGTCGTCGCGACGAGGCCGTGATCGCGGCGCTCGACGACGCCGGTGACGTGTCGTGGGAGCCGGTCGGATCGCCGTACCTGGTGTCGCCCGGTCGCGTCACCAAGGCCGACGGCAGCCCCTACAAGGTCTTCACGCCGTTCCACCGGCAATGGCGTGATCACGGGTGGCGTAAACCCGCGTCGACGTCGGTCACCGCCGGTGATCTTCTCGACCCGTCCGACCTCACCCGCTCCGGTCGCATCCGAATCCCCAAGGCGCCCACGACGACCGACATCCCAGCCGGCGAGGCGGCCGCCCTGGCACGGTGGGCCGAGTTCGTCGCCGAGGATCTCGCCGGTTACGACGACGACCGCAACCGGCCCGATCTCGATGTGACGAGCCGGATGTCGGCGTACCTGAAGTTCGGCAACATCCACCCGCGCACCCTGGCCGCGGACCTGACCGGCACCGGCAACGGTGCGCAGGCGTACCTGCGCGAGTTGGCATTTCGCGACTTCTACGCCGATGTCCTCCATCACTGGCCGGAGTCGGCGTGGCACAACTGGAATCGCCAGTTCGACGGCATCGACCTCGACACCGACGCCGCCGCCGACCGGCGATTCGACGCATGGAAGCAGGGGCGCACCGGTTTTCCGCTCGTCGATGCCGGCATGCGCCAGCTCGCGCAGACCGGGTTCATGCACAACCGGGTGCGGATGGTCACCGCGTCCTTTCTCGTCAAGGATCTGCACCTGCCGTGGTGGTGGGGTGCGGGGTGGTTCCTCGATCAGCTCCTCGACGGCGACATGGCGTCCAACCAGCACGGCTGGCAGTGGGCGGCCGGCACGGGAACCGATGCGGCGCCGTACTTTCGGGTGTTCAACCCGGAGGCGCAGGCCAAGAAGTTCGACCCGGACGGCGCATATGTCGCGCAGTGGGTGCCCGAGTGCGGCACCGACGACTATCCGGAGCCGATCGTCGATCACAAGGCCGAACGGGAAGAGGCGCTGCGTCGTTTCGGCGAGATATGAGGTGGCGCGAGTTTGTCGCCGTGCACGAGTGCGCCCGCATGTTTCACCCGGCGCAGCAGTGGGACGAGTTCGTAACCGGTGATCCCGTCCAGCCTTGCAAGGTCTTCGGTGACAAAGGAATAGAAGTCGTCGGGGCCTGCGCCGATCACGTTCGCGGTCAGATTGGCACGGCTGGTGACCGCGGCGGCAAACGGGATTCGGGGATCGGTACCCAGCGCCCGCCCCACTGCGGCGAGTGATCGCGGCGCGACCGTGAGCCATAATGTGTTGCTGCGCAAACCGATTGCCGCGGTTGCCAGGTCCACATGGAAGTAGGCCACCCCGGAGCCGACGAGACGTTCCACGCGACGCGTCACCTTCCCGGGCGTACTCCCCGCAGTGCGCGCCAGCGTCGAATATGCGACCCGGCCGTCCCGGCCGAGTTCGTCGATCAGGAGGCGGTCGATGTCGTCGAGCTCCGCCCGAACACCCTTCGACGGCACCACCGGTGGCGCCGTCGCCCGCAACGCCGCGGTCTGCGCGGATGTGAGTACACCGCTCCACGTGTCCTGATGCTCGCCCGCTCCGCCGATGTAGGTATGCAGGATCTCGGCAGGTGCGACGTCGAGCACCGGCGCGGACCTCGGCAACATCTGGTGCAGCAGCTCGTGCGTCTCGGCGTCGGCGGGGGCTCGGAGGTTGAAGTCGACCTCCCAGCCGGCCCCGTAGATCGAGACCCACGACACGTCGCCGCGCGCGGCGATCGCCCGTGCGATGGTGTCGGCTCCCTCCGGTCGGCAGCGCACGCGTACGAGCCAGTTGGCGCCGCCGGTGCCGTGCAGATCGGCGGTCATCGTGACCCGCAGGTATCCGTCGCGGCGCATCCGTCGGTAGCGTCGGGCCACCGTCTGTTCGGCCACGTCGAGGATCTCGGCGAGTTCGGCAAAGGCCACCCGCGGTGAGATCTGTAGCGCCCGGGTGATCTGCGCATCCAGGGTGTCAAGGGTGGAGGATTCCAACGCGATTCGGGCGCTCATGGTTGGAATCCTACGTCTGCTCGGATCGAGGGCGACGAATGGTCGTTCGGGTCGCCAGACTTTGGGCATGGCAAGAAAATGGTGGACTCTGGTCGTCGTCTGCGCGGCGACATTCATGCTGCTGCTCGACGTCACGATCGTCGTCGTCGCACTTCCCGACATCGAGCAGACTCTCGGAGCGAGCTTCTCCCAGCTCCAGTGGGTCACCGACGCGTACGCGTTGGCGCTGGCGTCGCTGTTGCTGACCTCCGGATCGATCTCGGACAAATTCGGCCGACGCCGCATCTTCTCGATCGGGCTGGTCATCTTCACCCTCGGTTCGCTGCTGTGCGGGGTGGCGCAGGACCCGACGATGCTCATCGTGTCCCGGGCGCTGCAGGGCATCGGCGGGGCGATGCTCTTCGCGACGTCGCTGGCGTTGCTGGCCGCGACCTTCCACGGCCGTGAACGCGGACTGGCCTTCGGCGCATGGGGTGCGGTCACCGGCATCGCGACGGCTCTCGGACCGATCCTCGGCGGTGTGCTGACCACCGGTATCACCTGGCGGGCGATCTTCCTGGTGAACCTGCCCATCGGCATCGTCGCCCTGTACCTGACGCTGCGGATGGTCGACGAGTCGCGCTCGCCGCACGCGCGGCGCATCGACTGGCCGGGAGTGCTCACCTTCACCGCGGGACTGCTCGTCGGTGTGTACGGCCTCACCGAGGCGGGGCAGCGGTCGTGGACCGACGGCCTGGTGCTGGGGTGCTTCGCGGCGGCCGCGGTGCTCCTGGTGGCCTTCGTGATCGTCGAACTGCGCGTCGCGCAGCCGATGTTCGATCTGGGGTTGCTGCGCATCCCGACCTTCGGTGGTGGGCTGATCGCGGCCTTCACGATGAACGGGTCACTGTTCGCGATGCTGCTCTATCTTGTTCTCTACCTGCAGAATTCGCTCGGCTTCTCGGCCCTGCAGACCGGCCTGCGGCTGCTGGTGATGTCGGGTTGCACGATGATCTTCGCGACGATCGCCGGCCGTCTCTCCGAGCACATGCCGGTGCGATGGCTGATCGGCCCCGGGCTGGTGGCGGTGGGCGGCGGACTGTTCCTGATGACCGGGCTCGACGCCGGCTCGTCGTGGACCCATCTGATCCCCGGGCTCGTGATCGCCGGCATCGGCAGTGGCCTGGTCAATCCGCCGCTGGCCGCCACCGCGGTCGGTGTGGTGCCGGTGCACCGGTCCGGGATGGCCTCGGGCATCAACACCACCTTTCGTCAGATCGGCATCGCGGTGGGCATCGCCGTGTACGGATCGCTGTTCAGCTCGCGGATGACCAGTTTTATGCACGACCACCCGGCCGGTGGCGTCCACGCCGCCTACGCCGACGGACTGAACCTGCTGTTCTGGGTCAGCGGTGTGGTTGCCGTGCTCGGTGGGGTGTGCGCACTGGTGATGATCCGATCCAAGGACTTCGTGCCGCACGGACCCGCGCCGGTCGCCGACGACGAACCGGAGCAGGTCCCCGCGAGGTGAGTCACCGGGTCGTGGGATGTCACCGGGTCATCGACAGCGCCTCGGACCACTTCACCCGGCTGCCGGTCCGCAGGATCGACCGCTGGTAGATCCGCGCCGCGATCCAGGTGGCCACCGCGCAGGCCGCGATCATCAGGATCAGGGTGATGACGATCTGCATGGCATCGGTGTCACCGGTCGCGATCCGGATGGGTACCAGCACGGCGGAGAACGGCGGAATCCAGGTCAGCACCTGGATGAAGGTGGAGTCGAGGGCCTGGATTCCGAAGATCCCCGCGTACATCACCGCCATCGACAGCACGGTCAGCGGCATGATGGTCGACCCGAGTTCCTCCTGACGGGACACCAGCGCTCCGGCGGCGGCGTACAGCGTGGCGAAGAAGACGAATCCGAGGAGAAACCAGATGAGGGTGGCCGCGAACATCCCGACCGCGGTGCCCGCGATGGTGAGCATTCCGGTTGCCGCACCGGCGATCAGGGCTGTCGCGCCGAGCACCACCACCTGACCGAGCGCGACGACGCCGATGCCGAGGATCTTGCCCCACATCAGGTGCAGCGGTTTGACGGTGGCCAGCAGCAGCTCGACGATGCGTGAGGTCTTCTCCTCGACGACGCCGACGGCGATCATGTTGCCGCCGAGCATGATGGCCATGATCAGCAGCATCGCCCCGACGATGGCGATGATGATCCGCTGGCCGTTGCCGGGCTTGGCCGGCTGGGTCTGATCCTCGGCGATCGTGGCACGTGGCAGATCGGCCGCATCGACACCGCGTTGGGCCAGACCGGTGGCGAGGGTGGTCTGGGAGATCGATGAACGCAGCACACCCGAGAGCGTGTCGGAGAGTCCGTTTTTGCTGATCAATGTGAAGGACCCGGACGGTCCGACGACGATCGCGCCGTCGAGATCACCGCTGTCGACCTGGGAACGGGCCTGGGCCGGGGAGTCGACGGTCCGCACCGAGACGGGGGTGCCGGCGGCCTTGCCGACCTCGGTGACCGTCGTCGAGAGGGAGGTGTCGGCGCCGACGATGCCGACCTTGTCGGTGTCGGTGCCGCCGCCGCTGAACGCCTTCCAGACGATCAGCCCGATCACGATGACGAGCATCAGCGCGATGGTGCTCCACAGGAACGACTTGGTGCGGGCGCGGGTGGAGATCTCGCGTTCGGCGATGAGCCACACCGAGGTCATCGCGCCGGCACCGCCGTCGGGTGCGGTCGGGGGCAGGGTCTGGGTTGGGGTGCTCATGCCGATACCACCTCTCGGAACATGTCGGTCAATGACGGTGTGGATCTGGTGAAGCGGTGTACCGGCCCGGTGTGCAGGGCCGCGGCGAGCACCTGCTGGTCATCGACGGAGTCGGGGTCGATGCTCAGCAGCGTGGTCGGTCCGTAGTCGGCGTCGAGAACCCCGGGAATACCGTCGGCCCAGGCGGTTCCGATGCCGGGGCCCTCGACCTCGAGGGTCACCCCGCCGCGGGCGCGCAGGCTCTCGACGCTGCCCAGCGCGCGCATCTGTCCCTTGACGACGATGCCCACGCGGTCGCACAGGCGCTGCACGAGGTCGAGTTGGTGTGAGGAGAAGATCACCGGGATGCCCTCGGCCGCTTTCTCTTTGAGGACGTCGCTCATGACGTCGACGGCGACCGGGTCGAGGCCGGAGAACGGCTCGTCGAGAACCAGGACCGCGGGGTCGGCGATGAGTGCGGCCGCCAGCTGGACGCGCTGCTGGTTGCCCAACGACAGATCGGCCACGTTGTCGCCGAAACGTGATGCCACGCCGAGACGTTCGGTCCAGCGGTGCGCCGACTCGTCGGCCTGGGCCGCCGACATCCCGTGCAGCCGGGCGAGGAAGCGCAACTGATCGCCGACCTTCATCTTGGGATAGAGTCCGCGCTCCTCGGGCATGTAGCCGATACGACGACGGGTGGGCAGGTCGATCGGGCGGTCGCCGAGTGCGACAGTGCCCGAGTCGGCGGCCAGTACGCCCAGGATGATCCGCATGGTCGTGGACTTGCCGGCGCCGTTGCTGCCGACGAAGCCGAAGATCTCCCCGGGTTGGACGGTGAAGGTCATGTCGTGCAGGGCGACGACGTCACCGTATTTCTTGTGTAGGCCGTCGATGATCAACGGGTCGCTCATCGGAGCTCTCCCTTCCAGGTGGACGATTCGGGTTCGGCATAGTCTTCGGGGTCGGAGTCGGCCATCCACCACGCGGTGAGCATCGACGGCAGCACTCCGGCGGCGAGTACCAGCGAGATCAGCAGAATGGCGACGCCGTAGATCGCCTGGCGGTCGATGTGGTCGGGGATCGACATCGCGATCAGGATGAAGTACGGGATGAACATCAGCGAGAAGAGCACGATGAAAGCGATCGAGCGCGCCGAATTACGTTGGGCGAGCTGGATTTCGTCGAGGGCGCTGACCGGTGCGTCGCCGACCGAGCCGGTGATGATGCGCAGGAGTCGCTGAGCGGTGATCGTGACGACCGCGCCGAGTATCCACGGCGGGAGGAACCAGATGTCGGAGAAGAACCCGATGACGGCACCCACGATCATCAGGGCGATGGCGAGCGCCTGGGCGACGACCACGCGCCGGTAGGCGCGGCGGTTGCGCCAGCGGGGCAGCCGATGCGCGTGGCGTGCGGTGAAACGGCGGTGACGCTCACCGCGCCACTCGTCATAGCGTCGCCACAGTTCGGGCTGTGCCTCTTCGGGGATGGCTGAATTCTGGTCGTACATCAGGCACCTGTCCCTTCGTTGGATCGGCGGGAGTACAGCTCGGCCGACATCGCGCCGAATTCGGTGCGACTGAACACCGCTTCGACGGGGAGCTCGAACACATCGCAGATGCGGAAGGCGAGGTCGAGGCTCGGATAGTGATCACCGCGTTCGAGAGCGCCGACGGTCTGCACGTTGATCCCGACGAGTGCCGCCAGTGCGGCCCGAGACATCCGACGCTCGGCGCGCAGGACGCCGATGCGGTTGAAGATCGGGAGCTTTTCTCCCCGTCTGACCGGACTCATAGAACCAAGTGTTGGGAAAACCCAACAATCTGTCAAGTCTGCATGCGGAACTGTCGTCCGTTCGTGTGCTCTTCCGCCGAAGGGCCGCGGGTTCGGTCGCGCCCGTGACACGGTGAGGACGTTCGTGTCCCGAGGGGTGGGTGGTAACGAGTTCGGGGGAGAACAGAAGGCCTCCGATGGCCCGATCGATACCCGGTGCCGCCCGGGTGAGCGCCCCAGTCCTGGTCACCGCCGCCGTGGTGGTCGCGTCGTCCACGGTCGGTCTCGCACCGGCGCAGGCCGCGCCGGCCACGCGATTCTGCGCGATGACCTATGTGAACCCGAATCTCGCCGATCTGGGGCTACTGAGATCGACGAGCTCGGTCACGGTGGCCTCGGCGGGCTCGGGCACCGTGTCGCTGACGGTGACGACGCCGCCACCGCTGCTCGGATTCGATCAGCGCGTGCGCGTGTCGTGGACGAACACCGCCCCGGGCGGTGGTTCCGGCGACGCATCGTCCGGGTGGACCCGCATCGGCACCTTCGGCGGATCAAGCACCGTGGCGCGCATCGAGACAGGTTCGGGCCGAGTGGCTTTCGACGTCACTGTCGACACCCTCGGCGCCCTCGTGCGCTACACGAGCTCCGGCGCGTGCCGTGGTGAGCTGTCGGTGAACGGCTGATCAGGAGGCGTCGAGCAGATCGACGATCACGCGTGCGGCCTCCCGGCCCGCCCGATTCGCGCCGATCGTCGACGCCGACGGTCCGTAGCCGAGCAATTGGATGCGGGGATCGGCGGCCACGGTCGTGGCGAGTCGGCCGGTCATGGTGATCCCGCCACCCGGCGCACGCAGGTGCAGGGGCGCGAGATGGTCCAGCGCACTGCGGAATCCGGTGTTCCAGAACAGGACGTCGACGTCGAGTTCGGTACCGTCCCCGAGATCGCCGCCCCTGAGATCGCCGACCCCGAGGTCACCGCTACCGCAATCCCAGCACACCCCGGTCTCGGTGATCCGGGTGAACATCGGTCGCCACTGCAGAATCCCGTCGCGCCGGGCCGCGGCGATGGCCGGCGTCAGTGACAGGCCCGTCACCGACACCACCGAGGTCGGCGGCAGGCCGGCACGCACCCGCTCCTCGACACGTGCGACCGCCGCCCGGCCCTCCTCGGGGGTGAAGGGTCCATCGCGGAAGTGCGGCTCGGTACGCGAACACCAGAACGTGGTGACCTCGGGGGCGTTGCGGGCGATCTCGATGAGGAGTTGGATCGCCGAGATCCCGGCGCCGACCACCAGGACGCGTTGTCCGGCGAACTCCTCGGGTCTGGTGTAGTCGTGGGTGTGCAACTGGCGTCCCCGGAAGTCGCCGATGCCCGGGATGTGCGGGATGAACGGCCGATCCCAGGTACCGGTGGCGTTGATCAGCGTCCGCGTCGTCACCTCGGTTTCCCGGCGTTCGCCGTGCTCGTCGGGCGCCACGATCGACGCCCGGAAGCCGTCACCGTCGCGGTGCACCGCGCGCACGTGGACCGGTCGCGCCACCGTCAGCCCGAACTTCTCCTCGTACCGACCGAAATAGTCGGGGACGGCGGTGGCCGCCGGGAACTGATCGCACTCGACGCCGAGCGCCTCGACGAGCCCGTATCCGGGCAGGTCGTGGACATGATTTGCGGCGGCGAGGGTCAGCGTCGGCCATCGGTACTGCCAGGCGCCGCCGGGGCTGGGTGAATGGTCGAGGAGCCGATACCGTCCGTGCAGCCCGAAGCGTTCCAAGAAGTAGGCCGCCGACAATCCCGCCTGCCCCCCGCCGATGACGAGGACATCGGTATCGGTGTGCATCCCGCCAGCCTGTCATGTCCATGTGAGCGGCATGTACCGGCCTCCGGTCGGCCACCGGCTCGGTAGGCTCTGCGTTCATGATTGCAACGAGTGCAGATGGTGCGGTGACGACAATCGAACTCGACCGCCCCGACAAGCGCAATGCTCTCAACGGAGAGGTGATCGAGGCTCTCGGCGCGGCCTTCACCGCCGCGGTCGATGCGGGTGCACGGGCGATCGTGCTGACCGGGCGTGGCAGTGCGTTCTCCGCCGGCGCCGACCTGTCGGGTCCGGTGTATGACCCCGGCTTCCTCGACCACCTCGTCGCCACGTTGCAGCAGATCGAGTCGACCCCGGTCCCGGTGATCGCCGCGGTCAACGGTGCGGCGCTCGGCGCCGGACTCCAGCTGACCATGGCCGCCGACCTGCGGGTCATGGCACCCGATGCGATCGCCGGCATCCCGGCCGCCAAAATCGGTGTCGCCGTGGATGAATGGACCATCCGCCGGTTGGTCTCACTCGTCGGCGCCGGGCAGGCCGCCGGGATGCTGATCGGCTGCGATCCACTCTCGGCCGATCGGGCCCACGACCTCGGATTCGCCAATCGCATCGGTGATCTGGCCGACGCCCAGCATTGGGCGGCGACCATCGCCGAACTGGCGCCGCTGACCCTGCAGCACTACAAACTCGTCCTCAACGGCGACGGCGCCCGGGACGTGGCACCGGAGGAACGTCATGCCGCGATGATGCGTGCCTGGCACAGCGACGATCTCGCCGAGGGCCGCGCCGCGCGCGCCGAGCGCCGAGCCCCACGCTTCTCCGGAAAGTAGTTCGGGCCCATCGGTTCGGTGCCTCCGGTGTTCGGATTGCCCGGTTTGCCGAGCGCGTAACGTTCCCGAAACATGCAGGGGTGCCTTTCAGAAACGCGTCAGCCCTAGCGTGATCGCAGTTCATTCCTGGAAGGGGACTGCGTGTCGAAAAAACACCACGGAGCCGACGATCTCTCCGCAGGGGTCGGAGAGATCGAGAACGCCGAACACAGCATCATCGCCACTGGTGCGCAGGCAGCCGCCGCGCGTGAGTCCTTGGAGGACTACACACTTCGGTTCGCACCGCGCAGCTATCGCAAGTGGGGCCCGGGGGTCGTCGCGATCTCGGCCCTCGGCGGTATCGCCTACCTGGCCGACTTCGCGATCGGTGCCAACATCGGCATCGCCAACGGCACGGGAAATGCCTTGTGGGGCATCCTGTTCTTCGCGGTGGTGATCGTGCTGACCGGCTATCCGCTGGCCTACTACGCCGCGCGGTACAACATCGACCTCGACCTCATCACGCGCGGAAGCGGATTCGGTTACTACGGCTCGGTGCTGACCAACGTCATCTTCGCGTCCTTCACCTTCATCTTCTTCGCACTCGAGGGTTCGATCATGGCGCAGGGCCTCCAGCTGGGCCTGCACATCCCGCTGTGGATCGGCTACCTGCTGTCCTCGGTGCTGATCATCCCGCTGGTCATCTACGGCATGAACACCCTGGCGAAACTGCAGGTGTGGACCACCCCGCTGTGGCTGATCATGATGGTGCTGCCGTTCCTGTACCTGGTGATCAAGCACCCGTCGGCGATCGGTGACTTCTTCGCGTTCAGCGGTGTCGACTCGGCGGGCAACCCGCTGGGCAAGGGTGTCAGCTTTGCCGGCACCATGCTGGCCGCAGGCGTGTGTCTGTCGCTGATCGCGCAGATCGCCGAGCAGATCGACTACCTGCGATTCATGCCGCCGCGCACCCCGGAGAACAACCGCAAGTGGTGGATCGCCACCCTCACCGCCGGACCGGGCTGGGTGTTCTTCGGTGCCATCAAGCAGATCGTCGGCCTGTTCCTGGCCGTGTACCTCATCGGCATCAGCATCGACAACGCCGGGATCGCCAACCAGCCGGTGCATCAGTTCGTCGAGATCTATCAGGACTTCCTGCCGCACTGGCTCGCACTGACCCTCGCGGTGATCCTGGTGGTCATCAGCCAGGTGAAGATCAACGTCACCAACGCATACTCGGGATCGCTGGCCTGGACCAACGCCTTCACCCGCGTCACCAAGACCTACCCGGGTCGACTGGTGTTCCTGTTCTTCAACGTCTTCATCGCCATCGTGTTGATGGAAGCCGACATGTTCAGCTTCCTAAACAACCTGCTCAACTTCTACGCCAACTGCGGTATCGCCTGGATCGCCGTCGTGGCCTCCGACATCGCGATCAACAAGTACCTGCTCGGGATCTCGCCCAAGCAGCCCGAGTTCCGGCGCGGCATGATCCACAACGTGAACCCCGTCGGGTTCGGATCGCTGATCGTGTCGGCGGGAGCCTCGATCCTGGTGTACTTCCACGTCTTCGGTGATGCGATCCAGCCGTACTCGCCGCTGGTGGCATTGGTGCTCGCCGTCTTGTTGCCGCCGATCCTGGCGCTGGCCACCAAGGGCAAGTACTACCTGCGTCGTCACGACGACGGCATCGACATCCCGATGTACGACGAGCACGGCAACCCGACCGATGCGCGCCTGCTGTGCTGTGTCACCGGCATCGAGTTCGAACGCCCGGACATGATCGCCTCGGCGGTCCCCGGCCCGAACGGTGAGAAGCAGTACATCAGTTCGCTGGCGCTGTCCTGCGACCGCACCGGTGAGCATGTGCTTCCCGCACAGGACATGTCGGCCGCCCCGACGTCGTCGGTCACCTCCGACATCGCCGTCGATTCCACCACCGGCGAACCCGCGGCGGAGTCGCCGGCCTCGGGGTCACCGGTGGATGGGTCCACTCCGTAGCGTCAACGACATCCCCGAGGCGTCGTGCCGGTCGGCGATCAGTTGAGCGGCGATCGACACGGCGACCTCGGCCGGGGTGTGTGCCCCGAGATCCAAACCCAGCGGAGAACGCAACCGCGCCAACTGATCTGCTGTAACGCCCGCCTCGACGAGGCGGGCGTTTCGGTCGGCGACGGTCCGTCGGGAACCGAGCGCGCCGACGAATCCCACCCGGTCGGAACCCAACGCCGTGCGCAACGCCGGCACGTCGAACTTGGTGTCGTGGGTCATCACGCACACGCAGGTCGACCTGTCGGTGCGGTGTTCGGCGATCTCGTGGGCGAGATAGCGATGGGGCCAGTCGACGATCACCTCGTCGGCGTCGGGGAACCGCGCGCGGGTCGCGAACACCGCGCGGGCATCGACGACGGTCACGTGATGGCCGAGCGCCGACCCCAGGGTGGCGAGCGCGCGGACGAAATCGTTGGCGCCCACCAGGATCAGCCGTGAGCGCGGGCCGAAGGTCTGCACGAACGTGCGTGGCCGGTCACCCTGTGGGCCGGTCTCGCAGTCGTCGACGCCGATGATGCCGCTGC
The DNA here is from genome assembly GCF_002043085.1 of Gordonia sp. i37. Classification (NCBI taxonomy): domain Bacteria; kingdom Bacillati; phylum Actinomycetota; class Actinomycetes; order Mycobacteriales; family Gordoniaceae; genus Gordonia; species Gordonia sp. i37. The sequence goes on from NZ_MVPX01000111.1 coordinate 18,693, forward strand.
GTCCGGTGGCGAGTAGGTCGGCGATGTCGGCGTCGAGGTGTCGCCACGGTCGCTGGTCCTCGGAAGTGGCCACATGCCATGCCGGGCTTGCGCTCAGGGTGGCAGCCAGGGCGATCGGTGTGCCTGCGGCCACCGCCGCGGCGAGCCACCGCACCGCGCTCAGGTGCCCGGCGCCGAGCGGCTCCCCCAGC
>NZ_MVPX01000112.1:0-1141 GCF_002043085.1 Gordonia sp. i37
CCATCTCTCCACCGCAGGTCAATCCGATCGCGATGCCGTCGGGGTCAGCGAGCCCGAAGTGCTCGATGATCGCGGTCTCGTCGCTCAACGCCTGTGCGGCACTGTCGATGATCGCCGATTCGACACACCCGCCCGACAACGACCCGATGATCTCCCCGTCGGCGGTGATCAGCATGGCCGACCCGACGGCACGCGGCGACGCGCCGGTCGTCGAGATCACCCGGGCCAGGGCGACCGGACCGCGCTCCAGGTGCCGAACCAAGGCGGGGAGAACATCACGCATACTCCCAGTGTCGGCGCCCTGGCCCGCGCGCGCCACTCGGGCTGCGGCGGGTCTCGAGGCCTCCTCGCTGCGCTCGTCGGCACCTCGACCATCGGAAGGGACGGCGTCCTCATCCCGGTGGTGGAGCCGCCCCATCCCGGCAGTCGAACCGCCCTATCCCGGTGGTGGAGCCGCCCTATCCCGGCAGTCGAACCGCCCTATCCCGGTGGCGGGACCGCCCCATCCCGGTGGTCGAGCAGTCCCATCCCGGTGGCGGGACCGCCCCATCCCGGTGGTCGAGCAGTCCCATCCCGGTGGTCGAGGTGTGAGGAGCGATAGCGACGAGCCTCGAGACCGCTTGTGCCGGAGCTGGTTCGGTAGCCGTGGGGGTTGTGGACGCTGATCGGTGCGGCGGGTCTCGAGGTCTCCTCGCTGCGCTCGTCGGCACCTCGACCATCGGAAAGGGAGGCCGTCTTCACCTCGATCATCGGAAAGGGGGAGTGTCCCCATCCCGATGGTCGAGGTGTGAGGAGCGTTAGCGACGAGCCTCGAGACCGCTTGTGCCGGTGCTGGTTCGGCAACCACGGTGGCCGGAACCGTCAGGAACCCAGCACCTGGTGCAGGTAGGGGTTGGTGAACACCCGATCCGGGTCGAAGCGGTCTCGGACGGCCAGGAATTCGTCGAAGCGCGGGTAGGCCGACCGGAGATACTCGGCGTCGCGTGTGTGCATCTTGCCCCAGTGCGGGCGACCGCCGTGAGCGGTCATGATCGCCTCGGCATCGGCGAAATATGCGGCGGAGTCGGCGGGGGCGTCGTGGTGGTATCGGTGCACGGCGATGTACCCCCGTGGTCCACCGGATGCGGTCGAGAGCATCAGA
>NZ_MVPX01000113.1:0-42987 GCF_002043085.1 Gordonia sp. i37
TCGTCGTGGTGGTATCGGTGCACGGCGATGTACCCCCGTGGTCCACCGGATGCGGTCGAGAGCATCAGATCGTCGCCTGCGGCGGCGCGGACCTCGACGGGGAAGCTCACCCGATAGCGCTTGCGGTCGATCATCTTTCGCAGCTCGCGCAGTGCCGACGGGGTCGCCTCGAGCGGGACCGCGTACTCCATCTCCCGGAAGCGGACCGTGCGGGAGGAGACGAACACCTTGTCCGAACGGTCGGTGAACGTGCGGGCCGACAGCACTCGCCCGGACAGCTGACTCATCGCGGGAACCACTGCGGGCAGAAGGGAGCCGAGCGCGCACACGGCGCCGTACACGCGGTTGGAGAGGATCTCGTCATCGATGTAGCGGCGCACCGCGCCGGTACCCGACGGCTCGACCAGGCCGTCGAGTCGGGTGTTGGTCTTCGCCAGCGCGCAGTTGGTGTGCGGGAACCAGTAGAACTCGTGATGATCCTGTGTATCAACGCGTTCGAGGAAGCCGTCGATCGCGTCATCGGCGTCGAGCGGGTATTCCTCGGCCCGAATGGAGAACGCGGGAACGCACGCGATGGTCAGGTCGACGAGGATGCCGACCGCGCCGAGGCCCAACGCGACGGCGGCCAGGTCGGGATCGTCCTCGGACACGGTGACGACCTCACCGGTCCCCGACACGAGGGTCGCGCCGACGATCTGGGTGCTGATGCCGCCGAAAGCGATTCCGGTGCCGTGGGTTCCGGTCGAGGTGGCCCCGGAGATGGTTTGCCGGTCCACGTCGCCGAGGTTCGTCATGGCCAGACCGTGCTCACCGAGCAGGGCGGGTAGCTCGTGCAGATGGGTGCCCGCACGCAGCGTGACGCGCCGGGCGGCGGCGTCGACGTCGACGAGTCCGCGCAACCCGGACATGACCAATTGATGCTGCGGCGCCACCGCAATGGGGGAGAAGCTGTGGCCCGCCCCGACGGCCTTGACCGTCGAATGTGTCTGCGCGGCACGCTCGACCAGCGCGACGACGTCGTCGATCCGGGCGGGGGAGTGCACGGCGTCCGGTGTGCACTGCGCCGTCCCGCCCCAGTTGCGCCAACTCGCCACGGTCACAGGAAGCACTTCCCTTCTCCACGGTAGGTGGGTACCAGCTCGTGGACCCGGGCCGTCCCGTCGGCAGTTCGTGCGATCCGCGCGACTCGCGACGACCGTTCGCACACCTCGCCGGATTTGGTGTGACGGAACCAGACCCGATCCCCGATCCGCAGGTCCTCGGTTCCCGGTCCGTGCAGCGGCGTCTGCACCTCACCGGCCGCCTCGGTCGCCACATAGTGCAGCTCGCGGGGCCACACCGGGCGGGGCAGGCGATCGGGTGCCGGTGGGCCCGAGGCGATCCATCCGCCGCCGGCGCAGGTGACGAAGCCCGGCGCGGGAACACGCACCACGTCGAGCCCGAACGCGAGCGCCGGTGCGGGCCGGAAGCGACGGTAGGTGTCGAACAGGTGGCCGCCGAAAACCCCGCTGCCGGCGGCGATGTCGGTCACCGAGGTGTCCCGCGAGGTGGCCTCCAGGGAGCCGGTGCCGCCGGCGTTGACGATCTCCAGCGGTGCGATGTCGCGCAGCGCCGCCACGACTCGTCCACGGCGACGCCGGATCTCGGCCATGGAGGCACGCTGCATCAGACGCACGGCCCCGTTCTTCGCGCGTTTGCCGGGTACGTCGTCGCCGACCCCGGCGACCTGTGCCTCATACGACATCACGCCGACCAGATCGAAGCCGGGGCGATCGACGATCGAGCGACCGAGGGCAAGCGCGGCGTCGAGATCGTGGATGGGTGAACGCCGTACACCGAGATGCACTCGACCGCCGAGTACACGCAACGACGCGTCGAGGTCGATGGCGACACGGACGGCCGGACGGGAGCCGGGAGCCGCGATTGCATCGATCGCGTCGAGATGCGCCACGGAATCGACGAGCAACGTCACCCGCGCCGTGGCGATGTCGTCGGCGAGGAATTCGCCGATGGCGCTCGCACGCACCGTCGGGTATCCCATCAACACATCGGTGATACCGGATTCGGTTGCCAGCCAGCGTGCTTCGTCCAGGTCATAGGCCAGCACCCCGGCGAATCCCGGCCGGGCGACGAGGTCGGCGATGACCGAGCGAACCCGCAACGACTTGCTGGCCAAGCGGATGGGTACGCCACCGGCGCGGCGCAGCAGGTCGGCCACATTGTGTTCGAGCGCGGACGTGTCGAGGACCAGGGCGGGACTGTCGACTCCGGCCGCGGTGAGGGCCTCGGTGAAGCCCTCCCAGTACCGGCGCGGGTCGCGCTCCCACAGTCCCATGGGGGTGGCCGACGTCATGAAGCCTCGTCATCCGCAACGACAGCCGACATCGTCTGTCGGACAAGTGATTCCATGAGCGTGTTGACGACGGCGTCGTCGGCGGTGCTCAAGTAGATCAAGGTGATCGAGATCAACGCGCCGATCATCGCGGGCGCGATCTCGGTGGACGGGGTGACGAACCGAACACCGCAGCGCGCCGCCCCGGCGTCGAGGCCCGCGGCGGCGACGCCGTAGAGATCCTCGTACATCTTCTTGCCGTGACGCTGCAGCTCGGGATGGTTGTGCGCGTAGATGCCGAGCGAGATCGTGGCCTGCAGCCGACCCGGGTCGGCTTTGAGCATGGCATAGAACGCATCGAGCTGGTGGCGCATGGTGGTTTCCATCGCCTCCACCGCCGACCCGGCGACGACGTCGTCCTCGGCCTGGATCGTGTGCAGCATCTGATTGATGTCGGTGGGAACCGCCGTCTCCATCACCGCGCACAACAGGGCGGTGCGGGATTCGAAGGCGTAGTGGAAGCTCGCGAGTGGCATGTCGGCGTGCGCGCAGATCCGGCGGGTCGTCGCGCCCTCGACGCCGTGGTCGGCGATGACCCGATATGCGGCCTCGACGAGCGCTGCGCGCCGATCCGTGACGGACATCCGTGCCAACGAAATTTCACTTCCCGACCAGCGTGTGAACTCCGCACACGCGTGAACTTGGTTGCAGGCGAGAATGCTACCAAGCCGTGTCCCCCTTTTCCGGTACCACGACTTTCCGGCGGGCACGGTTACGCTGAGGATCGTGACAACGCCCATCGAAAAGACGCCCACCGACGTGTTGGGGCGGATGAAGACCTCGGTCAGCACGCTCGGCGTGCGCGCGGCAGGGGCGGCCGTCGACTCCTTGGCCTCGGCAGGACTGCCCGCGGCACGGGCGATCGGCGCCGACCCGGAATCGATCTGGCGGCACGTCGCAGGCTCGCCGAACCTGGTGGGCCGGACCTTCACCAACCCCGAACCGCCGTCGGCCGGGTCGGCGCCCGACCTGCGCGTCGCGCTCGACATGGCCCGACGCCCCGGACGTCCGACGACACCCATCCGGGTCGAGCGTCCGACGTTTCCCGACGACGCACGGGCACTCGCGGTCACCTGGCTCGGGCACGCCTCGGCCCTTGTCGAGATCGACGGTATGCGGGTGCTGACCGACCCGGTGTTCTCCCAGCGGTGTTCGCCGTCGCAGGTCATCGGTCCCGCCCGGATGCACCGCGCCCCGCTCCCGGCCGTCGACCTCCCGCCCCTCGACGTCGTGCTGATCAGCCACGACCACTACGACCATCTGGACATGGCGACCGTGCGCACGATCGCCGACACCCAGACCGCGGTCACCTTCGTCACCCCGCTCGGGGTCGCCGCACACCTGCTGTCGTGGGGTGTTCCGGCCGAACGCATCCGGCAGGCCGATCTCTGGGAGACCGTGGAGGTCACCGGTCGGACCGGTCATGTGAGCTTCACGTGCGGGCCGGCCCGGCATTTCTCGGGCCGCATGTTCGACCGCGACCTCACCCAGTGGGCGAGCTGGGCGATCGTCGGACCGACCCATCGCGTGTTCTTCTCCGGCGACACCGGCTACACCGAACGCTTCGAGGACCTCGGCGCGCAGCTCGGTCCGTTCGACCTCACGCTCATTGCGGTCGGCGCCTACGACACGCTGTGGCCCGACGTCCACGTCGACCCCGAGGAGGCCGTCGCGATCCACCGGATGGTCTCCGGGTCGGCGGGCACGGATGCCGTTCTCGTCCCCATCCATTGGGGCACGTTCTCCCTTGCCCGCCACCCGTGGGCCGAGCCGATCGCGCGACTGCTGCCCAGCGCCGGCCGCAACGCGACCACGGTGATGGTTCCGCAGCCCGGTGGCAGCATCGACCTCACCCGTCGGTCGGGGACCGGTCTCACCGATCCGCAGTGGTGGGAAGCCTCGGCGTGAGCGGACTGATCGACACCGGAGCCACCAATCCCGGACTGACCGCCGACGAGGTGGCCGAACGGGTCGCCGCCGGGCAGGTCAACTCGATGCCCGATCGCTCCGGGCGGAGCGTCGCCGACATCATCCGCGCCAACGTGTTCACCCGGATCAACGCGATCCTCGGTGTGCTGTTCGCCATCGTCGCGTTCACCGGCTCGTTCATCAACGGCCTCTTCGGTCTGCTCATCGTGGCCAACAGCGGCATCGGCATCATCCAGGAGATCCGCGCCAAACGCACCCTCGACCGGCTGGCCATCGTCGGTCAGACCCGACCCCGGGTACGCCGCGACGGGCAGGTGCACGAACTACCCCCCGCCGAGGTCGTCATCGACGACATCATCGAGGTCGGCGCGGGCGATCAGATCGTCGTCGACGGTGAGGTCGTCGAATCGCTGGTCCTCGACGTCGACGAATCGCTGCTCACCGGTGAGGCCGACGCCGTCGACAAGGCCGCGGGCGACAAGATCCTCTCCGGCAGCTTCGTGGTCTCCGGATCCGGCGCGTACCGGGCCACCAAGGTGGGCGCCGACGCCTACGCCTCGCAGCTGGCCGCCGAGGCGTCGAAGTTCACGCTGGTGTCCTCGGAGCTGATGTCCGGGATCAACGAGATCCTCAAGGTGATCACGTGGCTGCTCATCCCGGCCGGCGTCCTGACGATCGTCAACCAGCTGTTCATCAGCGGGAACGGGCTGCGTGCATCGCTGTTGGGCATGGTCGCCGCGCTGGTGCCGATGGTGCCCGAGGGACTGGTCCTGATGACCTCGATCGCGTTCGCCGTCGGCGTCGTCCGGCTCGGGCGCCGCCAATGCCTGGTCAACGAACTGCCCGCGATCGAGGGGCTCGCCCGCGTCAACGTCGTCTGCGCCGACAAGACCGGCACGCTCACCGAGAACGGCATGCGCCTGTCGGAGGTGCGTGGGGTCGGCGACGCCGCCGACACCACGTCGGTCGACGACGTCCTCGCCGCGCTCGCCGCCAACGACCGCAGCCCCAACGCGAGCGTGCTCGCGCTGGCCGAGGCCTACCCGCAGGCCCCGGACTGGCACCTCACCGCCATCGAACCGTTCACCTCCGCCAAGAAGTGGAGCGGCATGTCGTTCGCCGACGCCGCCGGTGTCGATCGCGGCAACTGGATTCTCGGTGCCCCCGATGTGCTCCTCGACCCGGACTCCGCGCCGGCCACGCTGGCCTCGGAGATCGGCGCCAACGGACTGCGGGTGTTGCTGCTCGGGCACACCGACGTCCCGGTCGACACCGACCCCGATGCCGCGCCCACCGAGAGCGGTTCGGCGACAACCGTTCCCGGGACGCTGACGCCGGTCGCGCTCGTCGTCCTCGAACAGCGGGTGCGTGACGACGCCCGCGATACCCTCGACTATTTCGCGTCCCAGCACGTCGAGGTGAAGGTGATCTCCGGCGACAATGCGCGCTCGGTGGGCGCGGTGGCCCAGTCGCTGGGTCTCGGTTCACCCGAGTCGGCCGTCGATGCGCGCACCCTGCCCGACGATCCCGTTGCGCTCGCCGACGTCGTCTCCGACGGCGTCATCTTCGGCCGGGTGCGCCCCGACCAGAAGCGTGCGATGGTCGCGGCGCTGCAGTCGCGCGCGGACACCGTGGCGATGACCGGTGACGGCGTCAACGACGTCCTCGCCCTCAAGGACGCCGACATCGGCGTGGCCATGGGATCGGGCAGTTCCGCGGCCCGGGCGGTCGCGCAGATCGTGTTGCTGGACAACAAATTCGCGACGCTGCCGTATGTGGTCGGCGAAGGCCGACGGGTGATCGGCAACATCGAGCGCGTATCGAACCTGTTTCTCACCAAGACCGTGTACGCGGTGCTGCTCGCGCTGTTCGTCGGCGTTGCCGGGGTGGCCGGCAAGATCTTCGGATTCGCCTCGCTCAGTTACCCTTTCCAGCCCATCCACGTCACCATTTCGGCATGGTTCACCATCGGTGTGCCGGCGTTCATCCTCTCCCTGGCCCCGAACAACGAGCGTGCCCGGACCGGTTTCGTCCGTCGGGTGCTGACCCAGGCGGTACCCAACGGCATCATCGTCGGGCTCGCCGCGTTCATCACCTACGTCATCGTCAATCCCGGCGGGACCGGGGTGGCGTTGGGTGGCGACAGCGTCGACCTCCCGCCCGCGCAGACCCAGGCGGCCACGGCCACCCTGATCTGCCTGATCGCCGTCGCCCTCTACGTCCTGGCCGTCGTCGCCCGGCCGTACACGTGGTGGAAGATCGTGCTGCTGGTCGCCTCCGTCGGCGCCTACGTGATCATCTTCGCCTGGCCGTGGACGCAGCACATGTTCAAACTGGATTCGTCGAACTGGGACATGAACGTGGTCGCGTTCATCGCCGCGGCCTGCGGCATCGCGGGTGTGGAGATCGTGTCGCGGCTGTTGCCGCGTCTGGTCGGGGATCGCGACTCGGAGCACATCGACGGCGCCGAGAGAGAATCGCTGGCATGAGCTCGATGCGGCACCTACACTCGGGGACCGCTTCGCCCGATCTGTACACCGTGTGACAGACGGTCATCACCCCACCACGAGGAGCTGGTCATGGATCTCAAGGGATTGGTCGACAAGGCCAAGGCCGCACTGCAGAAGAACCCGAGTCTGATCGACAAGGGCGGCGACGCCATCGACAAGGCGACCGGCGGCAAGTACGCCTCGCAGGTCGACAAGGCGCAGGACGCGGCCCGCAAGGCCGTCGGGGCCCAAAATCCGGAAACCCAGAATCCGGAAACTCAGAACCCGGAAGCACAGAAGCCGGATACCCCCAACCAGCCGCCGCAGAATCCCGCCTAATTTCCCACTGCGGCCCGCGGGTGTCGGCGATATGCCGACACCGTCGGGTCGTCGGTGAGCCAGAACCGCCACGCGAGGTCGGCATTGCGTCGCACACCCACCCGTGGGCCGGCGCTGATCGCTGCGCGGTCGACCTGATGGTCCGCGGGTAGCAGGGTGAGCGAGGTGCCGTCGGCGAGGTCGACGCCCAGATCGTCCATCGTGATCCCGAGCGCACGGGTCAGATTGCCCGGACCACGCGCCAGCGCCGACTCGGCGACCGGTGCCGCCCGACCGGCCGCTCGTCGACGATGTGCGCGTGCCGATCCGTCGAGTACCTCACCGGCGCGCAGCAGCACCGCCGATGCCAACCCGTCGGGCCCGGTCACCACATTCGCGCAGAAATGGCCGTGGATGCGGTACACGTAGAGCCGGTCGGGTGGGCCGTACATGATCTCCGAGCGCGCAGTGCGCACGAAGGCGTGCGACGCGGGATCGCGCGGTCCCGCATAGGCCTCGACCTCGGTGATCCGCAGGCTCACGTCGTGCCCGACGAGGATCGCGCCGAGCAGCGTTCGTGCCCCGACGGTGGGATCGGGATGGGCGATCGCCGCGGTCAGCCGGTCGCGCCCGGTCGGGCAAGGCTCGGGTCGTCGTCTGTGCACCTGCATCACCGGTTAGGCTTCCACACCATGGCGAAGACGAGCGACTCCATCGACCTCGAGCTGTCACCTGCAGACACCTGGACCGCGGCGTCGGATCTGTCGCGTTTCGACGAGTGGTTGGTGCTGCATGGTGGATGGCGTAGTCCGGTGCCGCAGCCGCACGAATTGCGCAAGGGACTTAAGGTGACCTCCATCGTGAAGGTGAAGGGCAATCCCGTGCGCATCGACTGGGTCGTCGACAAGTATGTCGAGGGCAGCGAGGTGCGGCTGAAGGGTTCGGGTAAGGGCGGGATCAAGGTGAAGCTCGACCTGTCGGTGGAGCCCCGTTCTTCGGGATCGACGATCACGTTCCTCGTCGACCTCGGTGGTCTCCCGTTGATGGGGCCGATCGGAATGGCGACGGCCAAGGTGGTCCACGGGGATCTGCACACATCGCTGACGACCTTCCAGCAGAAGTTCGGCTGAGTTCGACACCAACCGGGTTCGACACCAACCGGGTTCGACACCAACCGGGTTCGACAACCAACCGGATTCGACAACGCCGGGTTCAACAACACAGGGGGAGTGCGCACATGGGGCGGCACAGCAACGAGCCTGCGGATTCCGGGCGCGCTCCCGGCCGTCCGGGTGACGGTCAGTCCGGTGCTGCCACCGACTTCGGTTTCGAGCACCGCAAGGTGCGGTCGTCGCGTCGCGGCGCCCTGCTGTGGGGTCTCGGCGCACTGGTGGTCGTTGCCGCCCTCGTGACCGGATTCGTGGTGTGGCGCACCGTCGGTTCGGGTGCCTGTCACGGTGACCGGACGAGTGTGACCGTCGCCGCCGATCCGACGATCGCCTCGGCGTTGCGGGATTCCGCGGCCACGGTGTCGGCCAACAGTTGTTACGACTACTCGGTCGACTCGGTGGCCGGGTCGGCCGCCCCGGGTCTGTTGACCAGTGGTGATCAGCGCCCCGATCTGTGGGTGCCGGATTCGCAATTGCAGGCTCGCCGCGTCATCACCCAGGTCCGTCAGGAACTCGATCTCACCTCACCGTCGTTGGTGTCCACCCCCACCGTCGTCGTCGGCAAGAACGTGCCGCAGCTGACCAGTTGGGAGCAGGTCATGAAGCTGCCCGATCTGCGCGCGGGCAGCCCGGTGGACACCAGCAGCGGCGACGCACCGATCGTCGGCGCACTCGCCGAGGTCAATGCCAACAAGCTCACCGAGGATCAACTACTCGAGGGCATGACGGTACTTGCGGTGCAGCAGAACAACGTTCGTCTGACCAACGACAGCGAGGGCACGCGCCTCAATCTGGCGAACGCCTCCGAGGTGCCGGCGGTGACGACCGAACAGCAGTACGTGATGTTCATGCGCACCCATCCGGGATCGCAGCTGAAGTTCGCGATTCCCGCCGACGGCACTGTGCTGCTGGACTACCCGTTGGTGAACACCGCCGGTTCGGCGCGCAAGGGCGACGCCGACGACGCGGGCAAGGCGCTGGCCGCCGGTATCGCGGGCGATGCCGCACAACCGTTGGCCGACGCGGCATTTCGTCTGCCGAACGGCAAGCCGGCCGGTGGCGATCACCCGTACGGCACTGGTCAGCCGGTGCAGGTGCTCACGCTGCGCGATCCCGCCGAGGTCGACAAGGCACTGCGGCAGTGGCAGGTGCTCGGCGTGCCGATCCGCACGCTCGTCGTCGAGGACACCTCCGGATCGATGCAGCAGCGCGTCGGTTCCGAGACCCGGGCGCAGTTGTTGATCGACGCGTCGTTGCAGGGACTGAAGCTCTTCCCGAACAACGCCGAGATCGGCGGTTGGGCGTTCAGCCAGAACCGCGGCCCGGGCGGCCAGGACTGGGTGTCGCTGTCCGACATCCGTCGGCTCGACGCGCCCGCGGCCAACGGAAAGACCCACCGTGACGAACTCGCCGCCGCGGTGACGCAGGGGCTGGCGCCGCAGAACCTCGGCGGGGCGACGGGTCTCTACGACACCACCCTCGCCGCATTCAAGCAGGTCCAGAGCACCTACGATCCGACCTACTCCAACAGCGTCATCATCATGACCGACGGCGAGAACGAGGATCCCGGCAGCATCAGCCTCGACGAGCTGATCACCGAGCTCAAGAAGCTCGAGGATCCGGCGCGGCCGGTACTCGTGCTCACCATCGGCATCTCCTCCGACGCCGACACCGACGCTTTGAAGCAGATCGCCGACGCGACCGGCGGTACCTCGTATGTCGCCAAGACCGCCGACGACATCTCGTCGGTGTTCGTCAACGCCATCCAGGCGCGCGTGGCGGCCGCCGGACGCTGATCCGCCGGCATGAATCCGGCAGGTGGCTGCGAAGTTTCTTGGGATACCCTAAGACATCGGCCTCGGGGGAGGCGCGCCACGGTGATCGTGCCCCAGAATGGGGAACCATGACCCGATCAATCCGGACCATGGTCCGCAAAGATGAGTTCGTGACCGTGACCCGCGCGACCGGGGTGGCTGCCGCCGTCGCCGCCGTGGGCCTGGCGACCGCCGCATGCGGTTCCGACGACGCGACGGCCTCCGACGCCACCCAGAGTACGGGCGCGGCGGCCTCGGCCACCTCGGCGACCGGTTCCGCAGGCGGCTCCGGCGAGTACAAGAGCGGCACCTACAGCGCGACCGGGCATTACGTCTCCCCGGGCGGCCCGCAGCAGATCGGTGTGACCGTCACGCTCGACAATGCGACGATCACCAAGGTCGATCTCGATCGCAGTCATACCCGCGGAACGTCAGCGGAGTTCCAGGCGAAGTTCGCCGGCGGGATCAACTCCGAGGTGGTCGGCAAGAACATCGACGATCTCGACGTGCACAAGGTGTCCGGATCGTCACTGACCTCCGGTGGCTTCAATGACGCCATCGCCCAGATCAAGTCGCAGGCGCGCGCCTGATCCGGTGCGTACCGACCCGTTGAGTACCGACTGGGGTTTCGAGGCGCTCGGCACGGTCTGGGAGATCACCACCGACCGGCCGCTCTCGGACCGTGCGCGTGCCGCGGTGGGTGCCGAACTCGATCGCATCGACCGGTTCTGGTCACGCTTCCGTCCGGACTCGACGGTCGCCGAGATGTCCCGCACGGCCGGCCGATACCGCCTCGCCCGCGAGGATCGATGTCTGCTGGAGTGGTATCGCGAGCTCTACGACGCCACCGGTGGTGCCCTCACCCCGCTGGTCGGGCAGATCCTCGACGACGCCGGATACGACGCCGACTACTCGTTGACCCCCGATCGCACCGTGCCCGCGCCCGCGTGGGACGACGTCATCGACTGGGACGGTACCGAATTGGTGGTCCACACCCCAGTCCTGCTCGACGTCGGGGCAGCCGGCAAGGGCTTCGCCGTCGACCGGGTGGCGTCGATCGTCGCCGACCACACCGAGCGCTACCTCGTCGACGCCGGCGGGGACATGGTGATCTCACCGCGCGACGAACCGGTGCGGATCGCCCTCGAACATCCCCTCGACCCGACCAAGGCGATCGGACTCGTCGGACTGTCCGGGGGTGCACTGTGCGGGTCTGCGGCCAACCGTCGCGTGTGGGGCGACTGGCACCACATCGTCGACCCGACGACGGCTGCTCCCACCCGTGAGGTCATGGCCACCTGGGTGGTCGCGCGGGACGCGATGACCGCCGACGGCCTGGCCACCGCGCTGTTCTTCACGGCAGCAACGGAATTGAGCAGTCTCGGAGCGCGTCGCTGGTGGGCGCCGGCACTGTCGGTCGGCTCCGACATCGCCGGGTTCCGGTTCACCGGCACCGACCTACCCGACCATGTGACGATTCGCGGCAACGGAGTCGTCGAGCACACCTCGATCCCCGGATTGGAGCTGTTCGTATGACGAGTCTGGCACCGCGCAGCAGTCTGTCACCGCGATGGCTGACCATGCATCGCGCGGTGCTACTCGCGCTGCTCGTACTGGCCGTCGTGTCGTTCATTGTCGCTACCGCCGACAGCGATTTCGCGTACACCCCAGAACAATTGCTGGTGTCACTGGTGATCGCGCTGGCCGTCACGGGCGCCGGAACCTACCTGTGCGCGGCGCTGGTGCGGGTACCGCCGGGTGCGGATTCGTGGGCGATCACGGCGTTGATCCTGTTCTTCCTCATGCCTGGTGTGTCCGATGCGGCCTCGGCGGTGTCGATGGTGATCGCCGCGGGCGCTGCGGCGATCAGCAAATACGTGGTGGTGTGGCGTCGCCGGTTGATCCTCAACCCGGCCGTCGTCGGAGCGATCGCCGCATACGCGGTCTCCTATGCCGGGGTGACTATCGGTGGGGTGCCGCTGAGTTCGCCGTTCTGGTGGGTGGCCGCAGAGCCGCTGTTCTATCCGATGCTCATCATCGGAATCCTGTTGGTGACCGCGTTGCGCGAATGGTGGCTCGTCGCGATCTTCCTGCTGGCGTCGCTGGCCACCGTCGGAGTGCTGCAGGTGACGCAGGGCGGTCAGGACCTGCAGTTCGTGTTCGTCTCGTCGCCCACACTGTTCCTCGCGGCCGTCATGCTGCCCGAGCCGTTGACCTCGCCGACATCGCGAATCCACCGCGCCGTGTACGCGATCATCGTTGCGGTGCTGATGAATTGGCAGCAGACCTTCGAGATCACCGACGCCTATTCGCTGGAGTTCGTGCCGCAGATCGCTCTCGGCATCGGATGTCTCTACGCATTCGTGGTCCGGTTGGTCGCCCAGCGCGGTGCGGGGCGGGTGGTGCTCGACACGCAGGTCGACCGGATCGCCGAGAACACCTATCGGGTTCGCGCGCAGACGACCTCGCCGTTGCGGTTCGCGCCCGGTCAGTGGGCGATGATATCGGCGCCACGGTGGTCGGCGCCGTTGTGGCAGCGCACCCGGCGCGTGTTCTCCTACGCCGAGGCGCCGGGGGAGAACCCGGCCGAGTTCGCGTTCACCGTGCCGTCGGCGCAGGTCTCCACCTTCAAGTCCGACCTCATCGAATCCCGGCGGAGCCGGCTGTATCTCGACGCCACCGGCGGCGATTTCACCCTCGAGCGCCGGGTCGGCCGGCACCCACTGGTGCTCTTGGCCGCCGGCATCGGCATCACCCCGTACCGATCGATGCTGCGCACTCTGACGCTCGGTGACGGCCGCCCCGACCTGTCGTGGCTGACGGTCGTCCACGTCGTCGGTGCCGCCGAGCGGACGGTGTACGACGACGATCTCGACATCCTGCGGGCCGCCGGCGCGCGGGTCGAGATCATCGCGGACGCAGGGCTGACCGCGGGTATCGCCGAACCCGCGGCGATGGTCGACCTTGCCGGGCGTGCGGTGCACTCCGGGGATGCGCACTATCTCGTGTCGGGCAATCCCGCGTTCGTGCGCACCACCGCCGCCACCATTCGCCGCACCGACACCACAACCCGCTGGGCGTTCTGGCGGATTCGCACCGACGCATTCCTGGGTTATTGAGTTCCTGGGGCTATTGAGTCCTGGGTTATTGACGGGCCCGGGCAGCGCTCATCCCGGCGCCTGCGCCAGGCGATGCAACACCGTCACCACCTCGTCGACCACCGGTGAGGGCACCTGGGCGGGTCGTGCGGCGACGAGTTCGACGCTGGTGTGTGGGATGAGGTCGGCGTAGCGCACGCCGGCGATGTCGAGGGCGGCGGTAGGTGCGGGCACGATCGCCACCCCCAACCCGGCGGCCACGAGTGTGACCAGCGTCGAGGTCTCGGCGACCTCGTGGCGGATACGTGGGACGAACCCCGCGTCGGCCCACAGACTCGAGATCACCGAGTTCATCACCGAGCGGCCGTGTCCGGCGTGGGCGATCAGGTCGTCGGTCGCCAGGTCGGCGACGGACAGCTCTGTGCGGTCGGCGAGTCGGTGGCTGTCGGGGAGTGCGACGATCAGCCGGTCGGAACGGATCGGTTCGATCACCGCGTCGGTCCCGGTGACGGGCGGTCGTAGCAGCGCGAGGTCGATCCGTCGCTCTTCGAGTGCGGAGAGCAGTTCGGGCGCCAGCATCTCGCCGCGGACCGCGACCTCCACGCCGGGGAGTTCGTCGCGCAGTGTGCGGACGAGTTGCGGGAGCAGTGAGTAGGTGGCCGAGCCGACACACCCGATCGTCAGGTGTCCTTCCTGGCCTTCTGCGATGCGTCGCGCCTGGGCGCCGGCGGATTCGACGGCGTCGAGGATCGCGACGACCTGCGTCAGATACGCGGTCCCGGCGGGGGTCAGTTCGACGCGGCGGGTTGAGCGGGTCAGCAACTCGACGCCGAGTTCGGCCTCGACCTGCCGGATCTGTGCCGACAGAGGCGGCTGGGCGATGTGGAGTCGTTGCGCGGCCCGGCCGAAGTGCAACTCCTCGGCGACCGCGCGGAAGTATCGCAGGTGACGCAGTTCCATGGATGCCAGTCTACGACTTTTGATACTTCACAGCTCTCAATAGCGGCGATTTTGGTACTTCAGAATATTAGCGGTGCGGCCTAGCCTCGGAGTATGAGTTCTGGCACCTCGACTTCTTCCGACACCGATGTGGTCATCTGCTCCCCGCTGCGCACCCCGGTGGGCCGGATGGGTGGCGCGCTGGCGCCGCTGACCGTCACCGACCTGGCGACGACACTGCTACGCGAACTCGCCACGCGGACCGGCCTCGGAGAGGGCGATGTCGACGACGTCATCCTCGGACAGGGCTATGCCAACGGTGAGTCACCCGCCATCGGACGCATGGCCGCCCTCGACGCCGGTCTCGGTATCGGCGTGCCCGGCATGCAGGTGGACCGCCGATGTGGCTCGGGACTGCAGGCCATCCTCAATGGTGCCGCCCAGATCGCCTCCGGGGGAGCCGAATTGGTCATCGCCGGCGGTGCCGAATCGATGTCGAATGTCGAGCACTATGCGCTCGGCCTGCGGACTGGGGTGCGTCAGGGCGGCGTCGAGCTGATGGACCGCCTCGATCGCGGTCGCCTCACCGCGGGCGGACAGTCGCACCCGGTGCCCGGTGGAATGATCGAGACCGCCGAGAACCTGCGCAAGAAATACTCGCTGAGCCGCACCGAGCAGGACGAACTCGCGGTGCGCTCCCACGAAAGGGCCATCGCCGCACACGACGCCGGGCGCTTCGCCGACGAACTCGTGCCCGTCACCATCCCCGGGCGTCGCGGAAAACCCGACACCGTCGTCGACCGCGACGAGCACCCGCGTGCCGACGCCGACCTCGCGAGCCTGTCGAAACTGCGCGCCATCCGTTCCCGCATCGACCCCGACTCGACGGTCACCGCCGGTAACGCGTCCGGGCAGAACGACGGTGCGGCGATGTGCGTCGTCACCACCCGCGCCGGTGCCGAGAAGCGCGGTCTCACACCGCTTCTGGCGCTGCGTTCCTGGGCCGTCACCGGCTGCGCCCCCGAGGAGATGGGAATCGGACCGGTCGGCGCCACCGCCGCGGCGCTGGCCCGCGCCGGCCTGACCCTCGCCGACATGGATCTGATCGAGCTCAATGAAGCCTTCGCCGCACAGGTGCTCGCCGTTCTCGCCGAATGGGAGATCGACCCGACCGACGAACGCCTGAACCCCAACGGTTCCGGGATCTCGCTGGGACATCCGATCGGCGCGACCGGCGCCCGCATCCTGGCGACCGCGGCGTACGAGGCGCGGCGTCGAGACGCCCGCCACGTTCTGGAAACCATGTGTATCGGCGGCGGTCAGGGACTGGCCGCGGTGTTCGAGGTGATCCGATGAGCGCGGTCGAGGTCGCATCGTATGTGAGTGGGCCCGCCGACGCCCCGGTCGTCGTGTTGTCGAACTCGCTGGGCTCCGACCACCGGATGTGGGATGCCCAGGTCCCCGAACTCGAGAAGACCTTCCGAGTGGTGCGCTATGACACCCGGGGACACGGGGCGTCGCCGGTTCCGCAGGGGCCGTACGGGATCGACGACCTCGTCGACGATCTCGTCGCCCTGCTCGACCGCCTGGGCGTCGAGCGAGCGGCCATCGTGGGTCTCTCCCTTGGCGGGATGACCGCGATGCGGGTCGCCGTGCGCAACCCGGATCGTGTGCGCAGCCTCGGATTGCTGTGTACCTCACCGTATCTGGGGCCGGCGGCCGGCTGGACGGACCGCGCCGCGGTGGTCCGCGACGGTGGATCGGTCGCCGTCGCCGATGGCGTACTCAGCCGCTGGTTCAGTCCGGGATTCCTTGCCGACGAGGCGAATTCGGACCGATTGGCCTACTACCGGGACATGATCGCCGCCACGCCGGCCGAGGGGTATGCGGGATGTTGCGAGGCCATCGCCGCGATGGATCAACGCGACGAGATCTCCGCGATCACCGCGCCGACCCTCGCGATCGCCGGCGCCGACGACCCGGCCACCCCGCCGCAGATGCTCGCCGACATCGTCGACGCCGTCGCCGACGGCACGCTGCTCGTCGTCGACGACGCGGCGCACCTGGCCAACGCCGAACAGCCCGCCATCATCACTGCCGCCCTCATCGAACATCTGGAGAAGTCATGAGCATCAACAAGGTTGCCGCGTCCGCCGCCGAGGCAGTCGCCGACATTCCCGACGGCGCGAGTCTCGCGGTCGGCGGATTCGGGCTCTCCGGAATCCCCAAGTTCCTCATCGACGCGCTGCTCGCCCAGGGTGCCGGAAACCTCACCATCGTCAGCAACAACTGTGGCGTCGACGGCGCCGGCCTCGGACTCCTGTTGGAGGCCAGACGGATCGACACGGTGATCGCCTCTTACATCGGAGAGAACAAGGAATTCGGCCGTCAGTTCCTCGCCGGTGAGGTCACCGTCGAGCTCACCCCACAGGGGACGCTGGCCGAACGGATGCGCGCCGGCGGCAGCGGGATCGGCGCGTTCTTCACCCCGACCGGCGTCGGCACCCTCGTCGCCGACGGTGGTCTGCCGTGGCGATACAACTCCGACGGCTCGGTCGCGCTGGCGTCGCCGGCCAAGGAGGTCCGCACCTTCAACGGTCAGGAGATGGTGCTCGAGGAGTCCATCGTCACCGACTACGCGCTGGTGCGCGCCGCCGTCGTCGACACGGCGGGCAACTGCTGCTTCCACGCCGCCGCCCGCAACTTCAATCCGCCCGCCGCGATGTCGGGGCGCATCACCATCGTCGAAGCCGAGAAGGTGGTGGAGGTCGGTGAACTCGGCCCCGATCAGATCCACCTGCCGGGGATCTTCGTCAAACGGATCGTCGCGCTCACCCCGGAACAGGCCGCCGACAAGGGAATCGAGCACCGCACCATCCGTGAGCGGCCTGCGGCCGTCTCGGCGTGATCTCCCGACCTGCCCGATCGACTGTCACCCAACACTTTCCGAGGAGAACACCATGACCTGGACCCGCACCGAGATGGCTGCCCGCGCGGCACGTGAGTTGCGTCCCGGCGACTACGTCAATCTGGGGATCGGGCTGCCGACGCTCATCCCCGATCACATGCCCGCCGATTCCGACATCGTGCTGCACGCCGAGAACGGCATCCTCGGGGTGGGGCCGTTCCCGTACGACGACGAGGTCGATCCCGATCTCATCAACGCGGGCAAGCAAACCGTGTCGGTGCTGCCCGGCGCGTCGTATTTCGATTCCGCCACCAGCTTCTCGATGATCCGCGGCGGTCACGTCGACGTCGCGGTCCTCGGTGGCATGCAGGTGTCGGCGAACGGTGATCTGGCCAACTGGATGGTGCCCGGGGCCATGGTCAAGGGCATCGGCGGTGCCATGGATCTTGTCAACGGCGCCGGACAGGTCATCGTGCTGATGGAGCACGTCAGCAAGAAGGGTGACCCGAAGCTCGTCGCGGAGTGTTCGTTGCCGCTGACCGGCAAGGCCGTGGTGAGCAGGGTGATCACCGATCTCGGTGTCTTCGACGTCACCGGAACGGGATTCGACGTCGTCGAATTGGCCCCGGGGGTGGAGTTCTCCGATGTGGAGGCGAAGACCGGTGCGACCGTTGTCGACAAAACCGACCTCAATGGTCAGGATCGCGACGCCGCCAACTCCGACCTCGACCGCAGCCCGAGCTTGGCGTAGATGCGGGTGAGGTGGTACTGCACGGTCTTGGGTGAAATGTACAGTTCGGCAGCCACTTCCCGGTTCGACAGTCCGCGCGCGACGAGGGTCGCGACGGCCTCTTCCTGAGGGGTCAGGTCGGTGACGTCACGCTCGGTGCGGTGGGAGGCGCCGGCATGGCCGGTGTGCACCCCGCCCGCCTTCAGCTCCCGATCACACCGCTCGACATACGTTGTCGCACCGAGGGAATGGTAGATCTCGCGCGCGGTGGCCATGACGGTGTCGGCGGCTCGGCGTTTGCCTGCACGTCGTAGCGTCTGGCCGTAGGCGAAGTTCACGCGCGCAAGGTCGTAACGCAGCGGCAGGCCCTCCAACAGCTCCAGTGACCGCTCGAATGTCCTTCGAGCGCCGTGGATGTCGCCGGTGGAACCGAGGAGCCGGGCCCGGGCATAGCCGAGTCTTGCTGCCGCCGATCGATGGCCGCGCGCCGCGGTACGTTTCTCGAACGGTGTGAGCAGGGCGTCGGCCTCGTCGAGCCGGCCGTCGACGACGAGCGCGTTGGCGAGGACGTCGACCCACGGCCACCATCCGGGCTCGACGAGAGCGGGGGTGTCTTTGGCCATCTGCCGCAAGGGTTCGAGCGTGCGGATCACCTTGCCGTAATCGGCAGCGGCCTCGGCGAGTTGCGCTCGAGCGAGCAGCATCGGTATCCGCATGATCTCGTAGTCGCCCGCCGGTGCCGCCGCCCGGTCGGCCGCGTCGTGGGCGGATGACCAGTCTCCGCGGAGCGAATGAATCTGCGCCGCAGTCCAGTTCAGCAGGGGTGTGGCCAGCTCGATGCCCCCGCGGTCGGCGAGTTCGCGCCCCCGCTCCACGGTGACGAGCGCGGTGTCCCAATCGCCCGTGAGGAACTCGACGCGAGCGAGCCACGCCAACGACCAGAGAGAGATCCGGTTGGAGCCGCCGAGAGCGGCCATGGAGACCGCGGTCTCCAGATGGCTTCGGGCGCTGCCGATGTCGTCGATGCCGAGTTCGAGCCAGCCGCGGCCCATGGAGACGCGCTGCGCCTGAGGTCCGAAACGCACGCGTTCGGCGAGGTCGGTGTACGAGGCGACGGCGCCGGTCGTATCTCCCGACCACGCCTGTCCGAGACCGCGGATGACCGCGGCCTCGATTCCGGCGGGGGAGTTGTCGCCGGCCATCTCGATGGCCCGATCGGCCCAGTCGACGAGTTCGTCCCCGCGGCAGCGAACGAGATTGTGCAGGACGAAGCGCTGCGCGATCAGTGCAGCAACGTCGGGTTCGCGCTCGAAACTGACTATTCCCCAAGCGCGTTCGAGTCGGAGGTGCGCTTCAGCAGACCGGCCACGCAGGATGGCGAGATATGCCAGGGTGGCGTTGCGCAGCGCGGTCTCTCGCAGGCTCTCCACGATCGGCACATACGACGCCGCGCTCACACAGTCACCTGCGGCCAGCAATGCATCCACCGACAGGGTGGTGCGTTGGTCACTGCGAAGCCGATCCGAGGTCAGACGACCGGCTTGTCGATAGAGTTCGGCGGCCGCTGCCCACTCGCCGTCGGTGGCGCGGGACTGGGCGAGCGCGTCGAGTTCGTCGGCGAGCGCGGCGTCTGGCACCGGGGTGGCGGCGACACGATGATTGAGCCTGTGCACCGGATCGGTCACCAGATCGGCTGCGCGGCGGTGCATCTCGCCGACACGACGGATTCCCATCACCTCGAGCACTGCGGCCTGTATCAGCGGTCCGGCGACCCGGGGATGCGCGTCGGCCGGTACCAGAGCGGCCGGAGCCTGGACGAGCCCGGTGCGCAGGGCGTCGTCGAGTGCGCCCAGCGGATCGGTGATATCTGCCAATTCGATTGCCACGCCCAGGGACTCGTTCTCGTGGAGAATGCATAGGGCTTCGATGAGTCGGCGGGCGGGCGTGGGGCATGCCTCGAGTTCTTCGCGGACCGAGTTGACGATGTATCCGGGCGCGGGAAGTGCGATGCCCGCCTGTGACCAGGCCCGCCCCGGCAGTTCGTCCAGCAGACTCAGAATGTCGCGCGGATTGCCTCCGGTGTGGTGGGTGAGCGTGTCGACAACCGTCGGATGAACCACGCGTGCGCGGGCCGTCGCCAGGGCGGCCACCGCGTCGCGATCCAGCCCGGCGAGTGGCATCACATCGGGCAGGAATGACATCAGTGCCGGCGTTTCATGCGTGGCGGTGAGAAGGACGAGGTGCGCATCGTCATTCTCACCGATGACCTCGGTGAGTTCCGTTGCGTCGAGATTGTCGGCGTCGTCGATCGTGCGAATCGACAGGTCCTGTTGCGCAGCGAGTTGCGCGACGCGACGCAGCAGCGTGCTCTTGCCGATGCCGGCCGCGCCGGTGACCAGGAGGTAGGACGTCTGTGTCAGCTGAGCTGCGCGCTCGAGGATCTCGCCGACCTCGCGATCACGACCGATACAACCGGCCTCGATGATCATCCCCACATCCTAGTTGCGTCCCTTCCGGAGGAGCGGGTGTTTCACCCAGGGGCCTTGGCACCCTTCCCCGACTACCGGGCCGCCCCTCCCCCCCGATGGTCGAGGACCTTCCCCCCCTGGGTGGTCGAGGTGCGCCCATTTTCTGGTGGTCGAGGTGCGACGAGCGCCAGCGAGGAGCCTCGAGACCTCTTGCACCACAGCTGGTTCCACCCCACGGCGGAACCCTGTCACCGCGGGTAGGTGACAATCACCTGCCCCGTCCGCCGGTTCCGCCACTGCACCCGCCGATCGGTGTAGAGCGTCGGCACCCACTCCGCGAGGTGTTTGCGTTGGTGATCAGCCCAACACAGCGGGATCAGATCACCGAGCACCGTCCACCCTCCGGCCTCGGGGTCGGCATGGTTGAACGGCCGCCAATGATCGAGGTCGCACAGGTGTGAGGGCATGCCGCAGTAGGGGTATCGGCACCAGGGGTCGTTGGCCAGCACCTCAGCGCGCAAGGTGGCGCTGGGTGCATAGGTCAATGCCCCAGGTGGTGGCACGGTGTGACCGCCGTGTCCGGTGGGATCCGCGGGCGGGGCTTGCGGTCGGTCGGAGATCTGCGGGATGAGTGGTCCAGCCGTGCGTGCGGATTCGGGGTAGTGGATGGTTTTCGCTATCTCGGACAGGGTGGCCGCGTAGTCGGGGTCGATGGGCCCGTATCCCTGCAACCGGGGCACCAGCACACCGTCGGGGTCCTTCAACACCGTCAGGACGGGTGCACCGGGTACGACCAGGGCCCGCCCGAACGCCACCGGCACCTCATCCGGCGTCGGCTGATCCAGGGGGTCGGGGATCTCGGGTTCGGCGACCGGCTCGACCAACTCCACCAACTCGACTGCGGGAGCGTCGGCGTCGGCGGGTTCGGGTAGCAGGTCGTCCCACGCTGCCGCGTCCTCGGCGTCAGCGGGTGTCTCGGCCGACCCATTGCTGTCGGTGCCGCCTCCTCGTCTTGGGCAGTCATCTTGTCCGCATTCGCAGTCGAGGTGCGCTCCCGGCACACCGGTGATCTCCCCGAGGGCGATCACCCGCAGTGGCCCGAGACGACGCGGGTCCTTGCGGCAGGTGCGTTCCTCGATCAGCGCCTCGATCTGGGTTGTGAGGAACACCCCGTAATGGGCGGGGACGACCGCATCGAGAGCGGAGTGCCCGGCAACGTCGGGGGTGATGGTGACGTTTCCCACCAGGTCGGTGATGGTGTCGCGGTCCTCGATAACGCTGTCGGGGTTCATCGAGATCAGTGCGGCGTCGAGTTGTTGCGAGAGCACCGGGTCGGTCGTCGCCCGAGACCCGTAGTCCAGGACGATCTCCTCGAACGACATCTCGGACTCGTCACCGGTATCGATGCTGTCGCTGTCGCTGTCGCTGTCGCTGTCGCTGTCGCTGTCGCTGTCGCTGTCGCTGTCGCTGTCGCTGTCGGTCTCGGTGTCGGTGTCGGTGTCCGCGCCACGCTGTGCAGCGCGCGCCATAATCGAGGCCCGATTCGTCGAGAGCTCCCCATTCAAATAGGCGGCACGGATGAGCGGGAACTTCTCCAACAGCTCCGCCAACGCCACCCAACTCCCGGCTTTGCTGCGAGAGACCTTGAACTGCAACGACACTTCGGCGCGCGCGAGTTTGTCGGCGTGCTCGATCACCGAACCCCACACACCGGTCTCGGGCCGCCCGGCCAGATGCTCGCGATACACCTGCTCTGCCAATGCGGCGGCTGCCAGGACCGTCCGGGCCTCGTACTTGCGGGACTCGCGCAGCAGATCCGGGCCGGTATCGATGAGCTCGTCCCGCGACATCGACGTGATTGCGGCGGCGTCGGCATCCGGATCGGTGAACGTCAACGTGGTCGACATCAGATACCCCCTCCCGCGATCGGACGTGATGAGAACAAGTGTACGAAGGGGTACCGACAAAACCGGCGCGATGATCGCCAGGCTGGAGAAATCCGTGGACAACTTTTTCTACTCATCGACCGGGCGTCGAATTACGTCGACCGGGCGCTCTGTTGCGTCGAGTGGGTAGTGGATGTGGTTGCGATGCTTGTCATCTCGCCGGGTCTCGAGGCTCGCCGCACGCGGCTCGCACCTCGACCATCGGGAAAAACGGTCGAGTGTCGGCGGTGGAAGCGCTCTACCATCCGGGGGAAGGGTCGACCATCGGTCAGGAAATGCGCCGTCGTTCTACCCTGGACCTTTCCATCCGATGGTCGAGGTGCCGAGGAGCGATAGCGACGAGCCTCGAGACCCCTCTCACCGATCAGTTTCCGCACCACCCGTCGAACCGAACCAGCACCGGCGCAGGCAGTCTCGAGGCTCGCACCTCGACCACCGGGGGAAGGATAAACGCCGGAGGGTGGAAGGGATCGATGACCCGGGGGAGATCTCGACCCGGCGGGGCTACCCCTGATCTCCGCCGGCGACCGGTAGGACCGATCCGGTGATGTAGGAGGCTTCGTCGGAGGCGAGGAAGCAGATGGCGGCGGCCTGCTCGTCGAGGGTGCCGTACCGTTTCAGCAGCGACGAGGACACTGTTTGCTCGATGTGCGCGTCGAACCACTGTTGCTGTGTCTCGCTCTGCGGGGTGGGCGTGCCACGGGAGACCCGCCGCGGCGGGGCCTCCGTGCCGCCAGGAGCGGTGGCCACCACACGAATGCCGTTGTCGGCGTACTCCATTGCCAGCGACGCGGTGATCGCGTTGATGCCGCCTTTGGCTGCCGAGTACGGGATGCGATGGATGCCGCGGGTCGCCGCCGACGACACGTTGACGATCACACCCGATCCGTGGGCCACCATCGAGGGTAGAACGGCACGGCACGCGTAGAGCGTCGTCATCAGGGACCGATCGATCTCGGCGCGGATCTGTTCGTCGGTGAACTCGACGAACGGTTTGAAGTTGATCGCACCGCCCACGTTGTTGATCAACACATCGACCCGGCCGTATGTCTCGATCGCGGTGGCGACGACAGATGCTGCGCCGTCATAGGTTTCGAGATCGGCGATGCTTTTGACGGCCTGGCCGCCGAGGTCGGTGACGTCGGAGACGATTTCGTTGACGAATTCCGAGCGATCAGCACACACGACCCGACCACCTTCGGCGACGATGCGCCGCGCGGTGTGCGCGCCGATACCCTGCGCGGCTCCGGTCACGATCACCACTTTGCCGGCGAAACGACCCGGGGTGATGAAACGTGGCCGCCGCGAGGCCATCTCGTCGGCCATGGCACGTCGCATCGTCTGCTTGGACCGCTCGGCATGTGCGGAGATCAATCCGCGGGCCCGGTCGCGGTTGCCCGACGCGAACGCCTCGACGATGTCGATGTGGTCCTGCGCGCACAACGGATGACACCACGTCGCATTGCGCAGCACCTCACCCATCCGGCCCTTGACGCCGAGCGCCTGGTAGGCGGCGAGCAGGTGATCGTTGCCGGTGAGCCCGAACAGGTAATCGTGGAAGGCGGCGTTGGTCTCGGTGTATTCGGCGGCATCGACGAACGAATCACCCTTGACGTAGGGCAGTGTCGCCTCGGCGAGCAGCCGGTAGCCGGCCAATTGGCGGCTGGTCATCCTGCCGAGAGTCAGCTCCAGCGCACCGAGTTCGAGCGCTGCGCGCGCCTCGAACAGCGCATCGGATTCGTGGATACCCGGGTGTTCCTCGCCGATTTCGTAGCCCTGCTCGGTGACGGTCGGCACGGTCTCGACGACGGGTTCCGTCTCGGCTACCGTCGCGGTCGCGGTCTCGGCCTCCGCGAAGACCGTCTGCCCGGCGATGCCCCGGGCATCGCTCGCGGCGAGCAGGTCGCCGCCATCCGGGTCGAGAGCGACGCCGGCCCCGTGCGCAGTCCACACCTGCTGGCCGGCGATACGCGCGATGGCGCCGTCGTCGACGAGTGGGGCGGCGTGTTGTACGTGAGATCCGATGTCGCGCGGTGCGAGCACCTGTTGCCCGGCGATGCCACGGGCGTCGCGGGCGGGGATCACCGGGTCCTCGTCGACAGCCACAGCGATCGACGAGATGTTTTGCACGGCAGAGTCATCGCTGCCATCGATGGAGATGCTCTCCTTCGCGGCTGCGGGTACCGCAAGCGCGAACTTCTCGTAGTAGAAGCCGACCGGCTCGATACCCGCGTCGGCCACATGGGCGCGGACGGACTCGACCATCGGCGGCGGCCCACACAGGTAGATCGCAACATCCCCGTCGTAGAGATGTTCGGGCCGGATCAGGGTCATCACATAACCCTTGTTCACCGCCGAGCTGTTCGGGTCGGAAACACAATGATCCCAGGTGAATCCCGACAACTCCCGCGCGAAGTACTCGATCTCGTCGAGCGCGACCAGGTCGGTGTCGGTGGAGACGCCGTAGATGAGATGCACTTTGCGGGCGCTGTTGTCGTCGTGCATCTTTCGCAGCATCGACAGGATCGGCGCGAGACCGGTGCCGCCGGCCAGGAGAAGTACCGGCCGGGTGGCCTCGCGCAGGAAGAACGAGCCGTGCGGCCCGGTGAAGGTGATCTCGTCACCACGCTGCGCCCGGTCGGTCAGATAGTCCGACATCGCGCCGCCCGGCGTGAGCTTCACCATGAAGATCAGCCGTTCCTCGTGTGGCCCGTTGGCGAACGAATAGGACCGCCGCAGCGGCTGACCGGTCCCGTTGCCATCGGCGTCGAGTGCCTCGGTGACCGGTACGGCAATGTTGACATACTGCCCCGGCAGGAATGCGAGATCGCCACGGTTACCGATCTCGATACCCACGCGCATCGTCGATTCCGACAACCGCTCGAGGCTGACGATGGTGCCGGTGAAATCGCCCGCGGCGGTCTTGGCGGTGTCGGAGGTCGCGGCGATCTGCAGAACGAGATCGGACTGTGGCTTCATGCAGCACGGAAGCGCATAGCCGTCCGCGCTCTCGGCCGCCGACAGCGCATCGTCGATGTAGGTGCCGCCGTCGTACGCGCCGGATTCGCAGAATGCCTTGCAGGTTCCGCAGGCACCGTCGCGGCAGTCGAGTGGGATGTTGATCCGCTGACGGTAGGAGGCGTCGGCGACGGTCTGATCCTCGCGGCAGGTGACGAACCGGGTGACCCCGTCCTCGAAGGTCAATGCCACCTGGTGGGTGGGAGCCTGCGCGCCGGTCGGGGGACTCGCCGACGTCGTCTGGTCAGTGGTGAGAGTCATGGTGGCACCGGCCTTCTCAGAAGTGGTAGACGTCCACCACGTGGTGGATGTAGTCGTTCTTGAGCACGACGGTCTTCCGGCGGATCAACGGCGACTCACCGGAGAAGTCGACGGTGTAGAACGAGGTGCCGTAGTACGGGTCGACCGTGTGATACCGGAAATACATGGTGTGCCAATTGAATCGGACGTCGACGATATCGCCGCGCCGCTCGATGACCTCGACGTTGCTGATGTTGTGACTGGTGCGCGGCTCGGGAAGCGAGGTGGCCGAGGAGCGTTCGGTGCGAATCCGGAACACCCGATCTTCGAGGCCGCCCTTGTTGGCGTAGTAGATGAGTGAGATGTCGCGCTGCGGGTCCTCCACCAGACGGTCATCGTCGTCCCACGCAGGCATCCAGTAGACGACGTCGTCGGCGTAGCACTCGAGCCACTTCTCGAACTCGCGGTCGTCGAGGTAGCGGGCCTCGCGGTAGAGGAACTGCTCGATCATGTTCTGGGTGATCAGCGTGGTGCCGGTCTGGGTGGATGGAGACGGGGTGGACAGGGATTCTGTGGTCATTGGGATCTGCCTTCTGCGAACGAAAGTGGGCTGGGAGTTCGGCTCGTCGCTCACGCCTGACGCGTGGCGGCCTCTTCTCCGGCGACGGCGGCACGCATGGTCTCCAGCCAGTAGCCGTGCTGGACGGGATAGAGCCCTTCGTCCTCGTTCTTCTTTCCCGCCGAGACGATCTCGGTCATGCCCAGGCTCTGCGCCACCGGGTCGGGGCCCGAGAGCCAGTGTTGCGCACCGCGGCTCATGTCGTTCCACGGGGCGGCAGTGGCGCGGAAGGTCAACTGGCAGGAGCGGAACTCCTCGAGATCGTCCGGGGTCGCCATGCCGGAGGCATTGAAGAAGTCCTCGTACTGACGGATGCGATGCGCGCGGGCGGCATCACTCTCGCCCTTGGGCGCGATGCAGTAGATCGTCACTTCGGTCTTGTCCGGCGCGATCGGCCGGAAGTGGCGGATCTGCGTCGAGAACTGGTCCATCAGATACACATTCGGGTACAGGCACAGATTGCGTGACCCCTTCACCATGAACTCGCCCTTGGCGTCGCCGAACTTCGCCTTGAGCTCATCCATCTTGTCCCACAGCGGACGGTCCTGCGGGTTGGCCGCCCACGTCCACAGGCACAGGTGTCCGTGCGGGAACGACCAGTACCCGCCACCGGACTTGCCCCAACCGCCGGCGTCGAGGGCCTTGGTGTCGTTCTTGGATTCGCCGGTGTTGCGCCGTGAGGTCGTCGCCGCGTAGTTCCAGTGGGTGGCCGTGACGTGGTAGCCGTCGGCGCCGTTCTCCGCCTGCACCTTCCAGTTGCCGTCGTAGGTGTAGGTCGACGAGCCGCGCAGCACCTCGAGGCCCTCGGGTGACTGATCGACGAGCATGTCGATGACGGTGCGGGTGTCGCCGAGATGCTCCTCGAGTGGCAGCACGTCGGGATTGAGGCTGCCGAACAGGAAACCGCGATAGTTGCCGAACTTCGCCACCTTGGTCAGATTGTGAGAACCGTTGACGTTGAACGTGTCCGGGTAGCCGGCGTCGTCGGGATCCTTCACCTTGAGCAGGGTGCCGTCGTTGCGGAAGGTCCACCCGTGGAACGGGCACGTCAGCGTCATCCGGTTGTCGGTCTTGCGGCGGCAGATCATCGCCCCGCGGTGTGCGCACGCGTTGATCAGGCAGTGCAGCTCGCCGTCCTTGCTGCGGGTGATCATCACCGGTTGGCGGCCGATGTAGGTGGTGAAGTAGTCGCCGGGGTTGGCGACCTGGCTCTCGTGGGCCAGATAGATCCAGTTCCCCTCGAAGATGTGGCGCATCTCGAGCTCGAAGATCTCCTCGTCGGTGAAGATGCGTCGGTTCGCCCGGTAGATGCCGGCGTCGCGATCGTCGATGACGGCCTCGGACAATACCGAGCGGACGTGCTCCGACGGTGCCGCGGGAACAACGGTCGAGAACGCCTCGGGAGTCGAGTGGTCGGGCCGATCGGTGACGGTCATGGCTACCTCCTGGATGTGGGCTGTGTTTCGACTCTCGCAGCACGTGTCACCCATCACACCGGCATTAACCCCAGTCCTGACCAGGCATCCGATTGATAAACAAGTCCGCTCAATCGAGGAAATACGTGTCCTTGTCTCGTATGGATCGCGGATCTACCGTGATTGATACGTGGTGTCGATCACATACGTCCGATTGATCAGGTTCGTTCACTCGAGATAGGGAAGGAGGACGACGTGGAGCTCCGTCACCTCAGGTATTTCGCCGCAGTCGCGGAGACCTGCCACTTCGGTCAGGCGGCCGCGATGCTGCACGTCGCCCAGCCGGCGCTGTCGTACGCGATCCGCCAGCTCGAATCCGAGCTCGATGTCACCCTCTTCGCCCGCACCACACGCCAGGTCGCGTTGACCCCGGCAGGGGAGTACCTGCAGAGCGAGGCCACGCGCATCCTCGACGATGTCGATGCGGCCATGGAAGGTGTACGGCGCATCGCGGCCGGACGCAGCGGTCTGGTGCGTCTGGGACTGACCGGCATCGCCGCGTTCTCACACCTGCCGCGTATCGCGCGCGCGGTCAAGCAGGCCCTGCCGGATGTGGAGCTGCAGATCTCCTCGGACATGCTCACCCCGATGCAGTGCGCGGCACTGCAGTCGGGCGAGATCGACCTCGGTGTGTTGCGCCCACCGGTGGTCGGTGACGGCATCGAACTGCGCACCATCGACGTCGAGTCGGTGGTCCTGGTGGTCTCCGCCGATCACCGCCTCGCCGTCGAACCCGTCATCGCCACCACTGATCTGCGTAACGAGCCGTTTGTCATGTACGACAGCCGTGACTCCGCGGTCAACGACGCGACGCTGCGCGCTTGCCGCCGAGCCGGTTTCGTGCCGCAACGTGCGCATGAGGCGTCGGGCACTCCGGTCCTGCTCGCGCTGGTCGCGGCGGGTCTCGGAGTCGCCGTGTTGCCGGCCTCGGTCCGCGCACTTCCCATGGAGGGCTTGGTGATCCGCGATCTCGCCGACGCCGGCAGCACCGAGGTCGCCCTGGCCTGGAACGCCGGTGAGATCAACCCCGTCGTCGAATCGGTGGCCCGGGTCATCAGCAACGCCTTCGACCTGTCCGCCGTGCTTCCCTCGTCCGCCCCGCTGGGAGAGAAACTGTGAAAATCATCGAGATCGAGGCGATTCCGTTCGCCATCCCCTACCGCAAACCCCTGCGGTTCGCCTCCGGCGAGGTGTCGGTCGCCGAGCACGTCCTGGTTCGCGTCCACACCGACGACGGGATCGTCGGCGTCGCCGAGGCACCCCCGCGTCCGTTCACCTACGGCGAGACCCAGCGCGGGATCGTCGCCGTCATCGAGACCGTCTTCGCCCCGCAACTGGCCGGGCTCACGTTGCTCGACCGCGAGATGATGGTCGCCCGCCTCAACCGGACCATCGGCAATCCCACCGCGAAAGCCGCTGTGGACATGGCGATCTGGGACGCATTGGGCAAGACCCTGCAGATGCCGGTGACCGACCTGCTCGGCCGCTACACCGATCGCCTGCGGGTCAGTCACATGCTCGGCTTCGATGAGCCGGCCACCATGGTCGCCGAGGCGGAGAAGATGCGCGAGAACTACGGGATCGCGACCTTCAAGGTCAAGGTCGGGCGCCGACCGATCGGCCTCGACACCGCAGTCGTCCGCGCACTGCGTGAGGGATTCGGCGACGAGATCGAACTCTACGTCGACGGCAACCGCGGCTGGTCGTCGTCGGAGTCGTTGCGCGCCATGAAAGACATGGCCGACCTCGATCTGCTCTTCGCCGAGGAACTGTGCCCCGCCGACGACGTCGTCGGCCGGCGTTGGCTCGTCGAGCACCTCGACGTCCCGGTCATCGCCGACGAGTCGGTGCCCACCGCCGCCGATGTCACCCGCGAGATCCTCGGCGGCTCGGCCACCGCGATCAGCATCAAGACCGCCCGCACCGGCTTCACGTGGTCCCGGCGGGTACATCACCTCGCCGAGGGACTCGGCATCGACGTGGTGATGGGCAATCAGATCGACGGTCAGGTCGGCACCGCCTGCACCTTGGCGTTCGGCGCAGCCCACGAACTGACCTCCCGCTACGCAGGCGAACTGTCGAACTTCCTCGACATGAGCGACGACCTGCTCGCCGAACCGCTACAGATCCGGGACGGCTACCTGCACACCAGCCCGAACGCCGGCATCGGCATCGAGATCGACCCCGACAAACTCGCCCGCTACCGAGTCGACCGATAGGAGACGCGCATGCTCTATCACGTCCGGATGGACGTCAACATCCCCCACGATCTCGACCCCGAGGTGCGGGCCGATACCGTGGCGCGTGAAAAGGCGTATTCACAAGAGCTGCAACGGTCGGGCAAGTGGCCGCACATCTGGCGGATCGTCGGCGAGTACTCCAACTACTCGATCTTCGACGTGGCCGACCACGACGAGTTGCACACGATCTTGTCCGGACTCCCGCTCTTCGCCTACATGGACATCTCGGTGACCCCGCTGGCCACCCACCCCTCTGACATCAACGCGGGTTGATCACGTAAACCCAACAATCCCAACACCATCCAGCCCTATCAGCCCAGCCCATCAACAAGGAGTACCCATCATGACCGACACCAGCTTCGACACCGAGGTCAACGCCAAGGCCGCCGAATCCGGCGCGAACGCGTCGGCGCGTTTCGCCGAGCGCATGGCCACCGCGGGCGGCCGCTCCGGCGTCATCGACACCGCACGCGTGAATTATCTTGCCAGCAAGGTGATCAAGGGAATCAACGACATCGTCCTCGAGGACAAGGTGTCCTACGAGGAGTACAACGCGCTCAAGGCGTGGCTGATCAAGGTCGGCGCCGACGGCGAGTGGCCGCTGTTCCTCGACGTGTGGATCGAGCACTCGGTGGAGGAGGTCGCCAACGAGCACCGCGAGGGCAGCAAGGGCACCATCGAGGGCCCCTACTACATCGAGGGATCACCCGAGTTGCCGTGGAACGGAACCATTCCCATGCGCGACGACGAGCCCGGCGATCCGCTGGTCTTCGCCGGGCAGGTGCGCGCCGTCGACGGCGCCCCGCTCGCCGGTGCCCGCCTGGAATTGTGGCACGCCGATGACCTCGGTTTCTACTCGCAGTTCGCCCCGGGCCTGCCCGAGTGGAACCTGCGCGGCACCTGGATCGCCAACGAGGACGGGCGTTTCGAGATCCACACGCTGCGTCCGGCGCCGTACATGATCCCCACCGACGGTGCATGCGGCCAGCTCATCGCCGCCGCCGGCTGGCACGCCTGGCGTCCGGCTCACCTGCACTTCAAGGTCAGCGCGCCCGGCCATCAGCTGATCACCTCGCAGCTGTACTTCCCCGGCGACCCGCACAACGGCGACGACATCGCCTCGGCGGTCAAGCCCGAACTGATGCTCGACGTCAAGGACAACCCGAACGGCGAGGGCTACGTCACCGAATACGATTTCGTCCTCGATCCCGAGGCCTGACCGCAGGCAATAGGACCGACCTCACCAGAAGCGAAGGAGTCCACCGTGCTCGTCGCACCCACCGCCGTCGTCGCGGCCACCTCGTCACCGGACCTCACAGCGGTACGCGCACAAGCGGGTTCGTGGCGGTCGGCCGAGATCGGGATCACCGACCGCGATCTCACCGACGCGGCGCTCGCCGATCTCGTCGACACCGCCGGTGGTGCGGGCGAGGACTCCTTCGCCAGGGCGGTCACCGCGATCATCTCGGCCCGCGCCGGTAGCTTCCCGCGCATCCCGCACATCGACGCGGCGACCGAGATCTTCCGAACCTTCCTGCGCCACGACCTCATCGACGGCTGGCTCTACGTCCGTGAATCCGACGGATATCTGCATCCGTACCTCGTCATGGACCTGACGCTCGAACATGCCGACCGCACCCACGGTCCGCGGATCAAGTTCACCATGGAGGCCGACAACGCCACGGTGAAGCGTCCGTCGCGTAAACCCAAGGTGCTCTACTTCGAGGAGACCGAGGTGGTCGGCAAGACCCCCGGTGACGTCCTGGCCGCCGGCGGTGCCTACAAGGAAACCCCGGAACTCAAGGCGGAGTATCAGACTCGCCGTGAGCAGTATCAGCGGATCATCGACGACGGGTTCGGTAAGCAGTACCGCTACACCGGCCGGGTGATCCGCACCGACGACTACCGGGCGCCCAACAAGCGGGAGAACCGCAAGGTGGTCCACGACGTCGCACCGAGCGAGATCGCGGCGCTGCGCATGGTGGCGCCGTCGATCCTGTTCGGTTCCGACGAGTACGGGCCGGTCCCGGTGATCACCGCGGTCCGCGTGTTCGATTTGGGCGCACAGGATTTCCTCGACGTCAACACCGGCGACCTCGTCGACTACGCCTACGATGCGCATCTGCAGGACAAGCTGGTGCTGCCCGACGATCAGCGAGAACTCCTCAACATCCTCACCACCGACATCTCGGTGTTCACCGGCGACATCATCGACGGGAAATCGGCGGGCAACGTGATCCTCGCCAAGGGGCGTCCCGGCGTCGGCAAGACACTGACCGCCGAGGTGTACGCCGAGGTCACCGCACGTCCGCTGTACTCGATCCACTCCGGATCACTGGGTGTGACACCGGAATTGGTGCGCAAGAATCTCGAGGTGATCTTCGACCGCGCCAAGCGGTGGGATGCGGTGTTGCTGCTCGACGAGGCCGACGTCTTCGTCATGGAACGCGGAATGGACCTGTCGCAGAACGCGATCGTCGCCGAGTTCCTACGCACCCTCGAGTACTTCGACGGATTGCTGTTCCTCACCACCAACCGGATCGACGGCGTCGACGAGGCGATCCTCGCCCGGTGTGCCGCGGTCATCGAATACCAGCCGCCCGGACCCAAGGACGCCCGCCAGGTGTGGCAGATCCTCGCCGCGGGCAACGACGTCATCCTCGGGGAGGATCTACTCGACGACCTCGTCGGCGGCTTCCCCGACATCACCCCGCGCGACATCAAGATGCTGTTGCGACTCGCGTTACGGATGGCCAGACATCGCGGGGTCGATCTCGATGCCTCGGTGTTCGCCGGCAGCGCGGTGTTCCGCGGGTTGCACTACATCTCGCCGGAGGATCGGCGGTAGCGCATATCTCGGTGCGCCTACGCTGGGTGGGGTGCGATACCACGTCGAGATCGAGTCGCTGGTCGTGTCACCCCGACACGCCTACTTCGGCCGGCCAAAGGACGGCCCCGCCGACGACGTGGCGACCCACTCCCCCGATCACGTCGATGTGGTCGCCGACAAAGGGATTCGCGGCGACCGATTCTTCGGCGTGCGCGCCCACACCGAGGCCGCGGTGACCTTCCTCGCGATCGAGGCGTGGCAGGCCGCGGCCGGCGACGCCGACCCGGTGCTGGCCCGGCGCAACATCGTCGTGCGCGGCCTCGAACTCGATCCGCTACGCGGCGTGGAATTCGAGGTCGACACCGGCGACGGCCCCATCCGGTTCCGCGGTGGCCGGCCGGCACATCCGTGTTCCTGGATGGACACCATGGCCGGCGACGGCGTGCGCAAGGCTCTCATCGGGCGCGGCGGACTGCGCGCCCAGCCGCTGACCTCGGGGGTCCTGCGGGTTGGACCGGCGGTGATCACCGCCGACGTCGACCTGGACGCGGCCCGCGCCGCCGATCAGGTCCGGCGCGCGCAGCCGCTCTGAGTCTTACTCCGCGAGCATTCGCCGGACGAGGTGCCAGTGGATGTCGGCGACCTCATCCGGGCTGAACGGGCCGGCGGTGTCGTACCAGATCGCGACGCGATCGCACATGGCGAGGATTGCCATCGTCACGATATCGACCTGCGGCGCAGGAAGTCTCGGTGCATATGCAGCCACTCGCCGGCTGAGCATCGCCAGATAGTCGCGTTGCTGGGACAGCAGTCGTTCGTAGTCCTCGTGTGAAACGAAGTCGCCGGCGGACGCGGTGTCGAGGAGCATGTCGGCGACGCGGGCGAGGTGGACGTTCTCGATCTGGTAGAGGACATGTCGGCGAACCGTGTCGCGCAGTTCGTCTTCCGGCGTTCCATCCGCGACCGCGCCGGCGTTCTCGGTGAAATCGGCCAGCACGCGGGAGACGGCTTCGGTGAGAATCTCCTCCTTCGAGCGGAAGTGGCTGTAGAGACCGGGCGCCTTGATCCCCGCTGCCTCGGCGACCTCCCGCACGGTGCACGCACCGAATCCACTTGTCGCGACGATCGTGACCGCCGCCGCCAGAATCCGCTCCCGTCCGACGCTGTGATCGAAGACCCGACCGAGGCTGGCGATCTCGTCGGCGCGGCGCTCGGCGGTGGATGCGATGTCTTTTTCTCTGGCGGATCGCATGGCCGCAACAGTACCGCGACCGTTGCCGCGGCCCGATGGGCCGGCGAACCGGAGAGCGCCGGTCTTGACGGCGAGGGTATACCCAGCTAGGTTAACGAATATTCGTTCGCCAGAAGCAGGGAGCCATGAGATGGTGACAGTGGGAATCGTCGGCGTCGGCCAAATGGGCAGTGCCGCCCTGCGAATACTGTTGGAGCAGTTGCCGGATGCACGATTCGAGGCGATGGACAGGTCGCCCGAGGCGATCGCCGGGGCCGAGGCTCTCGATCAGCAACGTGTGAGCGGTCGGCTCGTCGACGTCTCGTCGGAGTCCGTCGATCTCTCGGGGCTCGACCTGGTGCTCAACATGTCCGGTCCGTTCTTCGCCGGTTCGGGAAGCCTCGCCCAGGACGCGCTGCGTTCGGGCACCACCTACATCGACATCGGCGACGACCTCGAGGCGACCGACAGCATCCTGGCACTCAACGCACAAGCGGAAACTGCGGGCGTCGCACTCATCACGGGTGCGGGCTGGTCGCCGGGTGTGACGAACTGGTGCGCAGCCCGACTCCTCGACGAGCATCCCGACGCCGACGGCGTCAACGTCGTGTGGGCGACGCACGAACGCAACCCTGGCGGACTCGCGCCTCTCCGGCACATGCTGCACATGGCGGTCAGCCCCTGTCCGGTGTGGTCCGACGGTCGGTGGACCGACTCCCCGGGTTTCGTTCCGGCGACCGCGGCTGAATTCGACTTCCCCGAACCGCTCGGTCGTATCGAGGCCTATGACACCGCTCATCCGGAGCCGCGCACGCTGGCCCGGTCCTACCCACGCCTGAGGAACGCGAGGTGCAAGGGGTCCTTGCGGCCGGCATGGGCCAACGCGGCCTTCTCCACGCTGGGCCGCATCGGGTTCGGCTACCACGACCTCGCGGTCGACGTCGCCGGACACGACGTCGAACCGGCGGAGTTCCTGTGGAAGATGATGTGGGCCCGCCATCATGCCGCAGCCAGGGGTGACGAGGGCCGGGCGCTGACGGCGTTGATGGTTCAGGTGTTTCGCGGCGCCGACACCGATGTCCTCGGTTCGCTGGCCGTACTCGATGATGCGCCGATGTCGCGCGGCACCGGTCTGGGCGCCGCGGTCGCCGCCCTCGCCGCGTTACGCGAGCCGCCGGCAGCCGGTGCCTGGGGCCCGGAGATACTGCCGTGGCAGTTCACGCTGAGCGAGTACGAGCGGATCGGCTTGGCGCTGGGCGGTTTCGGCCCCGGCATCCAGACTCCTGCCGCCTCGGTGTCGTGATGAGCTCCCCGCTGTCGAATGGGCCCAGCCTGTCGGAACGCAACCTGTCGGAACACAGTCTGTCGGGTGCCGTTGCCACCTGGGCCTGCGTACGCCCCGACGCCATTGCGGTGCAGTGCGCCGACGACGCGGTCACGTGGTCCGAACTCGACGACACGATGAACCGGTTCGCGGCGCAACTGCGCACGCGCGGAGTGGGTGTCGGCGACCGCGTCGTGCTTATCGGCGAGAACAGCCTGGAATGGGTCGTTGCGTTCCTCGCCTGCCAGCGGGCACGGGCCGTCGTCGTCCCGATGAACACCAGGCTCGGGGTCAGCCAAATAGAGCAGCAGATCCGTGCGGTGGAAGCGAAACTCGTTGTGTGCGAGTCCCGTGCATCGGTCCCGCACGCCGAGGGGGTGGAGTGTGTCGAGTTGCGCGCGATGGTCACCTCGGCCCGCCACGGAAGTCGGCCGGAGGAGGACATCGGCGAGAGCGAGGTCGCCGACGACGCGCCCGCGCTGATCAGTTTCACCTCGGGGACCACGGGCACGCCCAAGGGTGCGGTGGTGTCGGGATCTGCCCTTGCCGCCTACGCCCGCGAATTCGCGAGCTTCTTCGGCACCGGGCCCGACGACAGCACCCTGGTGATCGTTCCGATCTTCCACAACACCGGATTCGCCGATCAGCTCGCGCACATGATCGCCGCGGGCGCCACCACGCGGCTCCTGCGACGCTACCGCACCGACGACGCGGCACACGAGCTCATCGCTCGTCCGGTCACCTTCCTTGCCGCGGTGCCGAGCATGCTCCGGATGCTGATGCTGCACAACGACGCCGACGCGATCTTCGCGGGAATCCGCACCGTCATGTACGGCGGCAGCGCGATCCCCGAAGCATGGGTGCACGAACTCCGGCGGCGATGGCCGGACCTGGCGCTCGTGCACGCCTACGGCCTGAGTGAATTCACCTCTGTGTGCACCGTGTTGCCGAGCGAACTCGTCTCCACCGCAGCCGAATCCGCAGGCAGGCCACTGCCCGGCGTTGCGCTGCGTGTCGTCCGCGAGGGACGCGACGTCGAGCCGGGGGAATCCGGAGAGGTGTGGGTGTGCGGGCCGACCCGCATGCTCGGCTACTGGAACCAACCCGAGCTGACCGCGGCGAAGTTCGATGGCTCGTGGCTGCGGACCGGGGATGTGGGGCATGTCGATGCCGATGGCCTGCTCTGGCTCCACGGCCGGGTGGACGACGTGATCAACCGCGGCGGCGAGAAGATCATGCCGGCCTTCGTCGAGTCGCACATCGCTCGGCATCCCGCGGTGGCCGCCGTGTGCGTCTTCGGCTACCCGGACGAAATCCTGCGCGAGCGAGTCGCTGCCGCGATCGAACCGCGCGACGGCGCGGTCGTCGACACCGACGAGATCCGGGAGTCGATGCGAGACGTGGTGCCCGACTATGCGATCCCGGATCGATGGATCATCCATGACAGTCTGCCGCTCACCGCATCCGGCAAGGTCGATCGTCGGGCTCTGCGCGCAGATTACCTTCGTCGATCCCAATAGTGAACCATGACAGAGAGAAACGCCATGACCATAGAATTCGAGGCAGCCGTCTTCAGGGCTCCGAACGCGCCACTCGCCATTGAGTCGGTGTCGATACCGTCCACCCCGCCGCCGGGCGAGGTGCTGGTGCGTATGAAGGCGAGTGGACTGTGCCACAGTGACCTTCACGTGATCGTAGGAGAGTGGGACGGCGTTCCGACGCCGATGATCCTCGGCCACGAAGGAGCGGGCGTCGTCGATGCCATCGGTGACGGCGTCACCGCGCTGGGGGTCGGTGACCACGTTGTACTGTCCTGGACGCCCTCGTGCGGACGATGCCGCTACTGCATCAGTGGACGGCCGGTGCTGTGTGACGTGGCCGCCGAGCACTCGGCGAACCACGTCTCCTTCGACGGCGGCACGCGCATCACATCGTCGAAAGGGGAGCCGGTGTACAGCTTCGCCGGCCTCGGGACGTTCGGTGAGTACGCGATGTTGCCCCAGTCGGCCGCCATCGCCGTCGACCCGGCCGCCCCGTTCGAGCAGTCGGCGCTCGTCGGCTGCGCCGTCACCACCGGAATCGGCGCCGCGGTCAACACCGCCGAGGTCCGTCCGACCGACACGGTGCTCGTCATCGGATGCGGCGGAGTGGGTCTCAACGCCGTTCAGGGTGCTCGGCTCGTCGGCGCCCGCCGCATCATCGCCGCAGACATATCCGACCGAAAGCTGGATCAGGCCAAGGCCTTCGGTGCCCACGACGTGATCAACACAGCGACGGAGGATCTCGCCGAGCAGATCACGCGGATCACCGGCGGGCGTGGCGTCGAGGTGGCGGTCGAGGCGATCGGCCTACCGCAGACCATCGAGGCGGCCTACGGTGTGCTCGCCCGTGGCGGACGAGCCGTCGTCGCCGGCCAGGTCGCCGATGGCGTGACGGTGTCCATCGACCCGTTCGTGATGTCCGATCAGGAACTGTCACTCGTTGGATCCAACTACGGGTCCAGCCGGCCCGACATCGACTTCCCCAACCTCGTCGACCACTATCTTCACCGACGAATCGACCTCGATTCACTGGTGACCCGCGTGATCGGGTTGGACGAGATCAACGACGGCTTCGAAGAGATGAAGCGCGGCAACGGTATTCGCACGGTGATCAAGTACTGATCGTTGTAGTACTGATCGTTGTAGGCTTGCGTCATGGCGGCAGGGGCGGGTCCACGACCACACAATCGTGTGATCGATCATTGCGCAAGCGTCACCGACCTCGTGCTCATCATTGGATCGCTCGTCGGCGTCGTGCTGGGTACCACAACGGCTCTCGCTGCCTGGGTGACGATCGCCGCCGCCTACCTGGTGGTGAATGCTGCCATCATGCGGTACCGGCTGGCCCACCACCTCATCGATGGCCGCGCCGGTGTCCTCGACACCCTGTCGTGGGTGTTCCCCTCGGTGGCCGGGTTGGCCGGTGCCAATGTGGCGTTTCTCGCGCTCGTCGGTCACGCCGACGACGGAGTGGACGGATTCTCGAGCCTGGCCGTTCTCGGCGTCGTCGGCATCCCACTTTCCTGGCTGCTCCTTCATGTCGGTTTTGCCGGCATCTACGAATCAGTCGTACAGCGTGCGCACGGGAGTACTTTGCCGCTCGGATTTCCCGACGAATCCGATCCGGGCCCTGTCGAGTTCCTGTATTTCGCACTCACCATCGGGGCGACATTCGCGACCTCCGACGTCGAGGTGCGGACGCGGTCCATGCGGCTTCTCGTCGCCACGCACAGCGTTATCGGCTTCTTCTACAACGCTTTCGTCGTCGCCGCGGCGTTCCAGGTACTCCAGCGGCTCGCAGAGGGGTAAGCACAGAATCACGACAGCTCGCACCACGTGTGCGCTGAAATAGGTGCGAACTGTCGTGGTGACCGGAGTCACCAATTGGCGAGAGTGGATTCACCACAATCACCGCTCACCTCATGAGAGATCAGTGAAATGAAAGATGCACTCT
The DNA here is from genome assembly GCF_002043085.1 of Gordonia sp. i37. Taxonomy (NCBI): domain Bacteria; kingdom Bacillati; phylum Actinomycetota; class Actinomycetes; order Mycobacteriales; family Gordoniaceae; genus Gordonia; species Gordonia sp. i37. Next base: position 38,673 of record NZ_MVPX01000113.1, read on the forward strand.
TCCTGCTGTCCGATGTCTGGCTCATCGTCGTCGGCTTCGTGTTCGGATGGAAATTCATCCGCAACTACGGCAACCATCTGCTGGGTATCGAATGGCTGGTTGTCGGGGTGTCGGCCACGAACTTCTTCATCGGGTCCCTGCTGGGCTCGACAGGTGGCCTCCCACTGCAGATCTCGTTCTTCCTCGACGCGTTCTCCCGATCGTTCGGCTTCACACTGATCCTCATCCTGGGCCTCATGGCCGTCACCCATCGGTACCGGCCGCCACTTGTCGTCGAGGTCGGTGCATTCGGGCTCACCATCGTGGCCGCGCTTTTTCTCCGGCACTTCCACGACGACATGCTCCACGTCGGCCCCGCAACGTTCTATCTCGTGATGAATCTGCTCACCACTTTGTTCTTGGCGTACTTCGTTCTGCGCCTGTGGAATATCGGATGCCGACGTCTGGCCGCGCTGGCCGGCGTGGTCACGATTGCGGCGACGGCGATTGCCGTCACCTACGACTTTTTCCCCTTTCCCTTCGACGACGCCAATCGGACGTTCTTCTACACCGCAGCCTTGACCACCTGGGGAGTGCAGGGCATCACCTACTACTTCGCCTACCGCGCGCTGGACACCCACAATCATGCGGTCGACGCGTCACACGCCGGGATGAACCGGGTGACCGCGTGAGCTGATCGACCTCGGCACAGCGCTGAGGACACCGCGGCCCGATACTCGTCCGCGGTGTCGATCACTGTGCGCGTCAAGCATTTCGGGCCTATTCCCCCAGACGGCCCGGCACTCCTCTCCGAACAGAAAGCGCCACCAATGACCATCGAGTCCTCCTGTCATACTTCCTCCACCGTTGCTGTCCTCGGAACGGGGAACATGGGTTCCGCCATCGCCCGCGCACTCCGGGCCGCCGGCCGGACGGTGGTGGTGTGGAACCGCACGCCCGAACGCGCTCACGCCCTGGCCGCCGACGGTGCGAGGGTGGCTGCGGCCGTCGATGACGCGGTGCAGGCCGCATCGGTCACGATCACCTGCCTGAGTTCCTCCGACAACGTGCGGACGGTGTTGGCCGACGTCGCTCCCGACATCCTTGCCGGTCACACGGTCATCAACGTCACCAGCGGCACACCCGACGACGCGCAGCAGCTGAGCGACCTGGCGTGCAGCGCAGGCATCGGCTATCTCGACGGCGTCATCGCTGCCTACCCGCATCAGATCGGCACCGCCGACGCGCGGATCATGATCTCCGGCGACTCCGCACTGTGGGAAACCCACCGCGACACCATCATCGCGGTCGCCGGCAGCTCCACCCATGTGGGCGACGACGTCACCGCCGCCAATGTGATCGATGCGGGCCTCACCGGGGCGTTCTACATGTCCGCTCTCGTCTCGTTCGTCGAAGCAGTCCGCTACATGAACGCCGCCGGCGTCTCGAGCGACGCGGTGGCCGAGCTCGTCGGCTACGCCACCGGCGTGCTGGAGCAGCAGATGTTGGCCGCGCTGAGACACATCGACGACCGCGACTTCGAGACCGATCAGGCGACGATCAGCGTTTTCGCGAACGCGGCGGCGGCGTTTGCCGGCGCGATGAGCCACGACGGCGAGGCGCCCATGATCCAGGCGACGGCCGGTGTGTTCCGTCGCGGGGTCGAGGCCGGCATGGGTGGCAACGACATGTCCGCCCTCTACCTGCTTGAGTGAGCCTGGATCGCGAAACATGGCGGCTGCCGACATTTTTCGGCACAGTCACGCGCTGGACAGAGTACATCGCCCGCGGCGTATCGGTCGATACGCCGCGGGCGATGGCCGTGTTCACCAAAGCCGTGAAAGGCTCAGGAGATCGCAGAATTCGCTACCGAGCCGGTCATGGCGCCGTGTCGGCGCATCGTCGAGATCCCGACTGCGAGGACGATGAGCACTGCCAGACCGATGGCGATCACATAGCTCACGCCGAACAGACCCTCGGTCGCCACCTCGACGTCGGTACCCGGGATGGCGATGGTGGACGAACCCAGCACACACGTGATGAGCGCCGATCCGAAGGCGAACCCGATCGCCATTGCCGTGCCGACCATCGAACCCGCCATTCCGGCCTCTCGCTCGTCGACGGCGTTCTGGACCAGCGCAAAACATGCGGAATATACTATGGCGCAGCCGAACCCGATGATGGCGGCGGCAACGAGGTAACTCCACTCACGATCATGGGTGACCACCAGCAGAGCCAGACCGACGGCGCTGAGAACCGCTCCCGAGACCAACACCGACGGTCCTCGTCCGGCGGCAAGCGGACGCTCGGCCACCACGCCGCCAATCAGGAAGGTGATTGCGAACGGCACCATCAGTTCACCGGTCTGCAGTGCGTTCAAGCCCAGGCCGTATGCGTCTGCGGCCGGCAGGTTGGCCGGGTCGGTTTGCGCGAACGTGCTCACCAGCACGAGAAAGGCCGCATTGATGGCTGCGATCAGTGCGATGACGACGGACGAGACGACAGCGTACGGCGCGGTGAAGAGCACCGGATCGAACACCGGATTCGACGATCGTCGCTGCGATCGCACCCACCCCGCTGCCGCGATGAGAGCCACCGCCAGCGTCGCGAGCGCGCCCCACCCCCAGACCAGGCCCTGTGTCATCGCCAGCAGCGCCAGTCCGACCCACACGATCAACCACACCGTGCCGACGATCGCCACACCGCCCCCGGCCTTGTCTGCGGGTGCCGATCGCGGAATCACCACGAATGAGGCGAGTGTCGTCAGGGCGAAGCACGCGGCGAGGATGGCGAAGAAGTCGCGCAACGACAAATGCTCGACGATGAAACCGCCGCCGATCATGCCGACGACGATGCCGACACCCGTCGCGATGACCAGCACGGCAACCGAGATGGCCAGGCCGGCCTCACCCAACGCACGGCGGAGAAATCCGAGCGGGAGCAACTGCGCGGCCCCGCCGAATCCCATGACCGCGGCGCCGATGAGGATCGCGGGGTAGGAGTCGCCCACGGCCGCGGCCACCGCGCCGACGGTGAGCGCGAGGCACGCGATGACCGCGGTGCTGCGGTCCCCGATGACATCCGACAGCTTGGGCAGGACCACGAAACCCGCTCCGCCGCCGAGGGTGAGCAAGGTGAAGATCCACGTGACCGCCGACACCGAGGTGACCTGATAGTGCGCCTGGAGGACGGGCAGCAGCGGCGGCAGGAGGAAGGTCACCGCGTTGGTCAAGACCACGATGAGCGCCGCGACACCTATGAGCAGTAGTCGGCGCGATTGGTGGGCGATGTGTGCGTCGGCGAGTTCGCCGGGCACGACGAGGTGCTCAGACATGACATTTCCTTGAGGAGAGATGAGCTTGAGAAGAGAAGAGATGGTGAAGCCAACGACGGGGTCACCGTCATGGTGAGCTCAGGCGGTACCGCGTCGTACACGCAAGAGGGTGAGGGCTGCCGTCACCTCGGTGGGGTTCTGCGCGAAGGGCTTCGGGAGTAGCTCGTCGACGCGGGCCAGGCGACGGTCGATGGTGTTGCGATGGGTGTACAGCCTCTCGGCGGAACTCGTGCGGTTCAGACCTTCAGCGACGTAGGTGAGCAGTGTCTGGTGAAGGACCGGACTCGCGTCGAGGAGATCGCCGAGCACATCGGCGACGAACCGGTCGGCGGCGGCGACGTCGATGGACAGGAGGTCGACGAGGTGCACATCCTCGTAGCGGACGATGGGGAGCCGAGAATCCAGGCGGATCAGGAGCCGTTGTGCCGCAGCCGCATCCATGTGTGTGCGTCGGAATCCGGCGACGCCTTTCGACGGCCTGCCGAGTGCCACGCGCACGCGGCGCCGACCCCGGAGACGGTCCGCGAGCGCTGTGAGCGATGGCGTTGCAGCCGCCGGAATCCACAGCCACATTGCCGTTGTACCCGCCACCACGGTGAGACGCCGAGTGGAGTCGCACGCGCGCATCACTTGTTCTGCGGCACGTTCGAGAGACCCGATGTCGTCCTCGGAGTCGACCCAGATGACCACTCCGATGTGGGATCCGGTGAGGGCGTACCCCAACTGTTCCTCGGCGCGGGCCGAGGCGATGTCAGCGCCCTGGAGCAGCAGCTCGACCGTGGCGTACCGCTGCAACTGGGAGCCGCCGGCGAGTTCCTCTCGGGTCTGCCGGACGTATTCGGCCAGTTCCGCGATCGCGTCGTCGGTGTGCGTGGTGAGAATGTTCCCGGAGATCTCGCACAGTTCGTGAAGCTTCTCGAGATCGTCGGTGACCTCGAAACACGCACTCAGCCACCATTTCCAGCAGATTCGTTCGACCGACCGCCAGGCCGCGACGTCATC
>NZ_MVPX01000114.1:0-17823 GCF_002043085.1 Gordonia sp. i37
CCCCGCCGACCCGGGTTGGCGATGCTGGACGTCAGCCAGTACTTGACGAGCGAAACCACCAGTTTGGCGTCGGCCTCGGCGAGTACCGGGTCGTCGGCGATCATGCGGTACTGCGGATCCGCTATCGACGCCGCGGTCACGTCGGCAACCACCTCGTCGAGCCGGGCGAGCAGATCCTTCGCCAGATCGCGGATCAACGCCGCCACCGACTCCGAGGGCTCTGGCCACAGCTGATCCGGCGTCGTCATGCTCCTCAGTGTCCTCGCGTCGACCTCCGACATCAGCGGACTCCGGCAGACTCGTGCTCGTGGAGCGTGACTAGAGACCGAGGTAGTCGGCCAGTTCGGCGTAGTCGACCTGCCACAGGCCGGGCGAGCCCAGCGGATACTGCGAACGGAAGCCGAGGATGCGCTGGACGCGTTCGGGCAGGGTGGCGGCCACATCGCGGGTCACCAGGAACGGGTAGGCCTCCTCGCCGACGAGGTAGCCGGGATTGAATGCGAACGACACCGCGCGCCGGTACTGGTCTGCCGTCACGTTGGAGCCGCCGCCGTGGGCGGTCTTGCCGCTGATGAACAGCGCATCGCCGGCGTTCATGATCGCGGGGATCGTCTGCTCCGGGGTGCCGCGGTCCTCGAAGTCGGACCAGAGGTGGCTGCCCGGGATCACCCGGGTGGCTCCGTTCTCCTCGGTGAAGTCGGTCAGCGCGATGAGGAAGTTCAAGGTGATCTCGGGTCCGGCGGGGCCCATCCCGACGAACGGATACCAGTTCTCCAGATCGCGGTGCAGCATCTGCGGACGGTTGCCGGGCCCGATCTCGATCACCTGTGCGGTCGTCATCCAGTAGGTGCCCGACTCTTCGAGAAACCGTGCATCGCACAGTGCATGGACCAGGTCGAGGTCGATGATCTCGTCGCGGAACACGTCGCTGTGATTGACCAGATTGGTCAGGCGCTTGGTGTTGGCGCCGTGGAACTCCTGCACGATCTCGTTCTCGTGCGTGCTGCCGGGTGCGAGTGCCGCGACGGCGGGATCGATCTCGGAATTGAAGCGGGAGACCTGATCCGGGGTGAGGAATCCTTCGATGATGACGCCGCCGTCACGGTCGACTATCGCGAGGATGTCGGCCGCGGGTGTCGTGCTGGGGACTCGTTGGATGGTGGTGTCGACACTGGTCATGGCATTTCCAATCTGTGTGGGATGTGCTGTGGCGCAGGTCTCACTATCGACAACGCGGCGCCTGGTGCCTATCGGCACGATTGAGCGTTTCCGGAGCGGACGTGGTGCAGAGTGCACCCTCGCCGCAGGTCGTCGTGGAGTTCGCCGGTGAAGGCCGACCGCAGAATCACGAAGTGTGTGAGGTTTTCACACTCCCGGCCGGCAGGACGTTGAGATTCGGTGTGGTGTGCGTTACACGGCTTTCGGCAAGCTGACCGCATCGCGGAAGTCGTATTCACCCAAAGTCGTCGATTCCGGCGCGAATGGAGGCACACAGAAATGAGTAGCAACTCGGCAACCCAACCGGAGTACTTCGACGTCGTGATCATCGGCGGCGGTATCTCGGGCATCGGCGCCGCCGTCTACCTGACGCAAGAGTTCCCGAAGAAGACGGTGGCCCTGCTCGAGGGCCGCGACTCCGTCGGCGGGACGTGGGACTTGTTCCGCTACCCCGGTATTCGCTCCGATTCGGACCTGCACACCTTCGCCTACGAGTTCAAGAGTTGGCGCCACGAGACTGCAATAGCCGACGCCCCGCTGATTTTGGACTATCTGAAGGAGACCGTCGACGAGTACGGTCTCGACGAGATCATTCGCTACCGCCACCAGGTCACCTCGGCGGCATGGTCGAGCGACGACGCGCACTGGTTGCTGTCGGTGGACATCACCGATGCCGACGGAACCGTTCGCCACGACGTCATCAAGGCCGGCTGGGTGTTCGGCGCCACCGGCTATTACCGGTACGACGAGGGCTTCACCCCGGAGTTCGAGGGGCGTGAGGACTTCGCGGGCGACATCATCCACCCCCAGCACTGGCCGGAGAACTACGACTACGCCGGCAAGAAGGTGGTGGTGATCGGCAGCGGCGCCACCGCGATCACGTTGATCCCGTCCATGCTGAAAGGCGAGGGTGCCGCGTCGCACGTCACCATGCTCCAGCGCACGCCGACCTACATCCTGACGATGGCCCGGATCGACGGCCTCAGTCTGCTGCTCACGAAACTGCTCGGCGAACGTCGCGGCTACCTCGCGACCCGTTGGAAGAACGTGTGGGCCGACTGGGCCCTGGTCAAGACGCTCACCACGTTCCCGAAGGCGTCGCGTCGCCTGATCCGCCACGTCAACAAGAAGCAACTCCCCGCCGGATTCGACGTCGACACGCACTTCAACCCGCCCTACGAGCCGTGGGACCAGCGCCTGTGCCTCGCACCCGACGGCGACTTCTTCGCGTCCATCCGCCGCGGCGACGCATCGGTCGTCACCGATCGCATCCGACGGTTCACCGCCGACGGCATCGAGCTCGAATCCGGGGAGACGCTCGACGCCGACGTGATCGTCACCGCGACCGGGCTGAACATGCGGCTGTTCGGCGGAGTCGACGTCAGCGTCGACGGACGTCCGGTCGATCTGTCCACCTCCGTCGTGTACCGCGGGATGATGCTCTCCGGTGTGCCGAACTGGGTGATGGCCGTCGGGTACACCAAATCGTCCTGGACGCTGAAGATCGGGCTGCTCGGCAAGAGCTTCGTCGAGCTGCTGCACCACATGGACTCCCGCGGTTACGACACCGCGACGGCTGTCGCCCCCGAGGGCACCGGTGTCCGGCCGATCATCGACCTGGATGCCGGCTATATGCTCCGCGCCAAGCACACATTGCCCCGACAGGGCGACGAGATGCCGTGGCAAATCAAGAATGTCTTCGTCGAAGACCGAAAGATGTTCCGCGGCAGCGTGATCACCGAAGCTCTGACTTTCAGCTCGCGACTCGATCGAGAATTCGACAACAGTTCGAAGGCAGTGGAAGGTGCACAGCGATGACCGTCATCGATCGCCCGGCCACCTCGGAGACATCGCGCCGACTCACCGCAGGAGAGTGGCTGCAGCGGTCGCTGTTCACCACGATCGGCCGGGTGCCCGGTACCGTCCTGCGCCGGGTGGTGCCGCCCGTCGTCAACTCCGCCGGCGACGTCATGGCCCCCGAGATAGCGCTTCTGATGAAGGCTGCGGCCACCGAACCCGACTTCAGCGACGGCACCGTCGCCGACGCACGGGCGGCGATGGACAACGACTGCCGGGTCTTCGCCGACGACGCCCCGCCGATGGACGTCACCGAGATGGTGCTACCGAACGGAATCCGCGCGAGTCTGTATCGGCCGGCCAAGCGCTCCACCGGACTGGTGGTGTTCCTGCACGGCGGGGGCTTCGTACTCGGCAGCCGTGCCGGCTACGACGTCCCGGTTCGTCTCATCGCCGATCGCGCCGGCGTCGCCGTGTTGTCCGTCGAGTACAGATTGGCTCCCGAGGCACAATTTCCCGGGCCACTCGACGATGCGCTTGAAGCGTGGCTGTTCGCCGTCGAGCACGCGGCCGAGTGGGGAGCCGATCCGGGGCGGATCGTGCTGCTCGGTGACAGCGCGGGGGCGAATCTCTGTGCGGTACTTGCCAATGACCTGGCCGACGAATCCCTTCGCCCGCTGATGCAGGTGCTGATGTATCCGGTGGTCGACGCCGTCGGCGTCCATCCGTCACGCACCGAGTTCGCGGACAATCCGGCACTGTCGGCCAAGCAGATCAGCTGGCTGGCCGGGCTGTATCTGCCTGCGGGACAGGTTGAGTGGGACCCGCGCGTCTCTCCGTTGCATGCCGACGACCTGTCGGGGGCGCCGCCGACGCTCATCACGGTGGCGGGATTCGACCCGCTCCGCGACGAGGCGATCGCGTACGCCGATCGGCTGGCCGCCGCCGGTGTTCCGACGCGTCTGATCCGTGAGGGCGGTCTGGTCCACGGGTACATCTCGCTGACACGGATCAGCAGGGCAGCCCGCGACGGCGTCGACCGTGTTGCCGATGCCATCGCCGGCGCACTTGGTTAGGCCATCCCCGGTTACGCACGAATCCCCTTGTGCACCTGGCGATCACTGCCAGACGCGCAAGGGGATTGTGCTGTGGTCCCGCCCCGGTCACTCTGTCTTGGTCATCACGTGCTTGATGCGCGTGTACTCCTCGACCGCGTAGATCGACATGTCCTTGCCGTACCCGGACTGCTTGAAGCCCCCGTGGGGCATCTCGGACAGGATGGGCATGTGATCATTCACCCAGACGCAGCCGAAGTCGAGATCGCGGGCGGCGCGTGCCGAATGGTTCAGGTTCTGGGTCCAGATCGAGGATGCCAGACCGAACTCGACGTCATTCGCCCACGAGAAGGCCTCGTCGATGTCGGCGGCTCGCTGCACCGAGACGACGGGGCCGAATTGTTCGGTCTGCACGATCACGTCGTTCTGGCTCGGGTTCGCCACGATTGTCGGCTCGAGGAAGAAGCCATCGCCGGACAGGGCGTTGCCGCCGGTGACGATCCTGCCGTCGGTCTTGGCCAGAACCTCGAGAATCGAACTCCGGTGGGTGGCAGAGATCAGCGGGCCCATCTCGGGATGGTCACCGTCGGGATCGATACCGTCGGTGGGGTTTCCGACCTTGATGGCCTCAACTGCCGGGATGAGCGCATCCAGAAGGCGGTCGTAGATCCCAGGAGTGGCGATCACCCGGCACGCCGCTGTGCAGTCCTGGCCGCTATTGGCGAATCCGGCGGCCACGATGCCGGTGACGACCGCGTCGAGATCGGCGTCGTCGAGCACGATGACCGGTGCCTTTCCGCCGAGTTCGAGGTGGGTCTGCGCGACGTGGCCTGCGGCGACCTTCGCAATGTGGCGGCCTGTGCTGGTGTCACCGGTGAGTGACACCAGGCCGATGCGGTCATCGGCGACCAGCTGATCGCCGATGTCGGAGGCCGATCCCGAGATCACGCTGAATACCCCGGCGGGGAAGATGTCTTGCGCGAGCTTCGCGACGTAGAGGGCGGTCAATGGTGTCTGCCGAGACGGCTTGAGGATGCTGCAGTTGCCGGCGGCGAGCGCCGGACCGATCTTCCAGGTCGCCATGAGAAGTGGGTAGTTCCACGGTGCGATGCCGGCGACGACACCGATCGGCTCCCGTCGCACGTAGGATTCGTAGCCGCGCAGGTACTCGCCGCCGGCGCGTCCCTCCATCGTCCGGGCTGCGCCGGCGAAGAAACGGAGGTTGTCGACCACGAGTGGCAGCTCTTCTCGGGCAACGGGTATGGGCTTGCCGACGTTGCGCGCTTCGAGATATGCGAGGTGTTCGGCGTGCTCCTCGATCGTGGCGGCAAGGGCCAGCAGCATGTCTGCGCGTTCGCCGGGGGTGGTGCGCCGAAACGATCGGAACGCCCGCTCGGCGGTGGTCACGGCCGCATCGATGTCGTCGGCATCGCTTGCGGCAACACGCGCGAGGATTTCCCCGGTGGCCGGCTCGAGAACGTCGAGCAGTCGTCCGGAGGCGGCGTCGACGAGCCGGCCGTCGATCAGGTTTCTCGGGTTGTAGTCAGTCGGGTCGAGCATGGTGTTCTCCTGTGATCGGTTGTTCAGGACTGGGATTGGTCGTCGACGTGTGGAGGCGAGAATCGCGAGCCCTTCGACGCAATCGACTTCGTGGAGAGCTCAGCCATGGACAGCAGACCGCTGGGTGCGTCGATGACTGCGGTCGCGACGTTCACCGCCGCGGCGATCGTGCTCACGAACGACTCGAATCCGATCGACGATGACAGCTCGAGGACCTGGTCGGTGCCCTCGATGCGGTAGTCGTCACCGGCGGTGACCCGATCACTCCCGTCGAAGAAGCCGAACATGATCTCGAGATCGATCACTGCCCGATCGTCGAGCATGCCTCGTGCGGCGTGTGTGACGGCCGCGATCCGGCCGGGTTCGATCGTGAGATGGTCGCCGACGCGAACGGTGTCGCTGACGATCGCCGGGGTCACCCGCCCGACGTCGATCGTATCCAGCGACCAGCCGAGACCGGCAGCGAGTGCGCCGATGGCCTGCTCGAAGCCGTAGTGTCCGACCACGGTGCCCGAATTCTGCGCGCCGGCGAATTCGTCTGCGGTGAGCCCCATTCCGAACTTTGACAGGATCGCGCCGTAGCGCGACATGTTCGTCCGGCGGCGGATGACGACGCGCTCGACACGTTGGGTGAGGGTGGTGAGCAGCAGCGGCAGGGTGTCCATCAGTACCCCGGGATTCGCGCCGGTGCCCACAACGGTGACGTCGTGGGCCTTGGCGGTGTCGTCGAGGCGGCGTGCGGTGTCCGGGTGACTCGACCACGGGTAGGACAGCTCTTCGCAGATGCTCATGACGTTGTACGACCGTTCGAGCAACGGTATGAGGGTGCCGGCGACCTGGTCGAGATCCGAGGTGGTGGCCACGATCGCCACGTCGGCGGCGGGCAATGCTGCAGGGTCGTCGCCGACCGTGACGCCGACCGGGTCGAGGCCGGAGAGTATGCCGAGGTCGGACCCGAGGGCCGTGGGACTGCGATCGGCGGCGCCGATGATCTCGACGTCGGTGCGTCGGAGCAGGGAGCGAGCCATGGCCAGGCCGGTGGCGCCGAGGCCGACCAGCACGATGGTGTGTGCCAACGTGATTCCTTGTGTCGTGGTGGGTTCGTGAATGGTGATCGAGTCCGACGCCGAGGGCGTCGGGCGTCAGTGTTCCTGCGCGGCGGAAGGCCGGAGCGTCGCGACCACGGGACCGAGCACGCCGGCGCCGATGAGGAGCACGATGATGGCGATCGCCACTGCGGCGCTGTCGCCCGCCAGCAGATCCAGGTTGAGGAGCATCACGGCCAGGATGACCAGGAGGCCGGCCAATGCGAGGAGCGGTGCAACGACGGCACCCACGATCGACGTCCCGTGCGACTCACGGCGGAAGAAGGCCAGGACCGCCGAGCAGGTCAGGACGAGCAAGATGATGTAGCCGACCGATCCCAACCCGGAGGTCCATGTATAGAGCTGACTCATCGGATCGAGCCCGATGGTCACGCCGAGTGCGATGATCCCGGCCGTGACGACCATGACGGCAAGCGAGCCGCGGTGCGGCGAGGCATGCCGGGGATGCACCGCGGCCAGACGTCGCGGCAGCAGGTCGCGCGAGGACAGGGACAGTGTGTATCGGGCGAGGATGTTGTGCCAGGTCAGTGCTGCCGCGAAGGTGCTGGTGACGAAGAGGGGCGTGACCAGGTCGGCGCCGACGCGGCCGAGGTACTGCTGCGCCAGTGACGGCAGGAAGGCGTCGGGGTCGGCGGTCGCGGTCGCGACGACCAAGCTGTCGCCGATGCCGCTGATCGCCGCCCACGACGTGATCGCGTAGAACACACCGACCACGGTCACCGACACGATCGTCGCGCGGCGCACGGTGCGGACGGGATCGCGTGCCTCGTCGCGGAACACCGCGGCGGCCTCGATCCCGATGAAGCTGAGGACCGCGAAGATGAGCGCGACTCCCGGAGCGCCACTGAACATCTCGCCGATCGAGAACGCGCCGTGCGACAAACCTTCCGGTCCACCGCCGCCGGCGATGATCCAGGCGTTCAACACGAGGACGAGGCCCACCTCGGCGGCGAGCAGGATGCCCAATACCTTCCCGGACACCTCGACGTTGCGGTAGCCGAGGAACGAGATGATCGCCAGTGCGGCTGCGGCCCACACGAACCATGGCAGCGAGGGGCCACCGTAGGACCTCACCAGGTTGTCGGCACCGATGCCGAGTAGTACGTACAGCCCGACGTAGATGCAGGTGTAGGACAGTATGGCCAGATAGCCGGTGCCGATCCCGGCGGCGCGACCCAAACCGGCGTGCACGTAGGAGTAGAACGCACCCGCCGAGCCGACGAACGGCGTCATCGTGGTGAAGCCGACGACGAACAGGAGCAGTACGACCAGCGTCATCAGGTAGGTCGCGGGGAGCCCGGCACCATTGCCGAGGGACAGGCCGAGAACCATCGGTCCGCCGACGACGCAGAGCGGAGCGGCGCCGGCGATGATCATCAGCGAGATCGACAGCACTCCGAGCTTGCCACGCAGGCGTGCCGATCCCGTGGGCAGAGAGGAGCTTTCGTTGGTGGTGGTACTCATGATTCCTTCGTGGTGTCCGTTGTTCGGCTGTTCGACGCGGGTGCCTTCAGGGAATCAGTAGTTGTCGGAGCGCGACGCCATCGGCGAGGTCGGTGACGGCTTGGGCAGCCTCGTCGAGCGGCCTACGGGCGGAAACGAGTTCGTCGAGTAGTAGTTCGCCGCCCATGTAGAGATCGACGAGCTTCGGTATGTCGTACTGCGGTCGGATGCTGCCATAGTTGGAGCCGAGGATGCGGGCATCCATCTCTGCGAGCGCAAGTGGTTCGAAGGTCGCCTTCGCGCCTGTTGGGGGGAGTCCGACGATCACTGCGGCGCCGCCCAATCCGAGGGAACCGATCGCTGCCTCGGTGGTGGCGACGTGTCCGATCGCGTCGAATGCGAAGTCCACGCCGTCGGGCTCGAGCTCTCGGATCGCCTCGGCGGCAACGGCGCTGCCGACGGCGTCGGTGGCGCCGAAAACCTTTGCCAGCGTGGCGCGTTCCGGGGAGAGGTCAACAGCGATGATCCGCTCTGCACCCTGCATGCGTGCGCCCTGCACGATGTTGAGTCCGACGCCGCCGCACCCGATCACGGCCACTGTCGAACCCGGGGTCACCCGCGCCGTGTTGACGACCGCACCGACGCCCGTTGCGGCGGCGCAGCCGACCAGCGCAATGACGTCGAGCGGTGCGTCGTCGCGAACCTTGATCGCTCCGGTCGCCGGGACGACGACTTCCTCAGCCCACGAAGACACTCCGAGATAGTGGTGGACCGGTGCGTCGTCGAGGTGGAGGCGAGAGGTCCCGTCCAGCAGGGTGCCGGTGGCATTGATGACCGTTGACACCTTGTGGCAACGGGTTTCGCGGCCTGCGATGCACTCGCGACACTCTCCGCAGTAGGGATTCCAGGACAGGACCACGTGGTCGCCCTCGGCGAGGTGCGTCACTCCGGGGCCGACTGCGGTGATGATCCCCGAACCCTCGTGTCCGGGGACGAGAGGTGCGGGCGCCTCCCATTCTCCGCGGATGAGATGTAATTCCGAATGACAGACGCCCGCAGCCGTGATGCGAACGCGGACCTCATTCGACTTGGGCGGGTCGAGGTCGACGTCGACGATGTCGACCGGGGTGTCCTTGTCGGTGAACAGTGCAGCGCGCATGAGCCGGTTCCTTCTTCTCTTCGCCACGTGGACAGGCGACTTCGCACAAACGTGGTGTGGCTCTCACCATCGCTGCAAGTGGGTTCCGGAAGCTACGGCACTTGTCAACCAAAAGGCGTCATCGACGGTGCACATTGCACCGTCGATGACGCCTCGTGCGCGTGCGGATTACCCCGCGAGCGCCCGTAGGAAGAACCCGAGGTTGGCAGGCTTCTCGGCGAGACGCCGGACGAAGTAGCCGTACCATTCCTGGCCGTAGGGGATGTAGACGCGCACCCGCGCCCCCTGGGCGGCGAGACGCTGCTGCTCATCGGCGCGAATCCCGTAGAGCATCTGGTGTTCCCAGCTGTCGGCGCTGCGGCCGAACTCCGCGGCCATGATCGGCGCCGCCTCGATCATCACCGGATCGTGGCTGGCGACCATCGGATACCCGTTGCCCTTCATCAGGATTCGCAGACACCGCAGGTAGGCCTCATCGATCTGGGAGCGGTCGGGATAGGCGACCGCCGCCGGTTCGGCGTAGGCGCCCTTGCACAACCGGATTCGCGCGCCGGAGGCCGCGAACTCGGTGCAGTCGTCCTCGGTGCGACGTAGATACGCCTGTAGGACGGTGCCGAGCTCGGGGAATTCACCGCGCAACGAGCGGACGATCTGCAACCGTTGGTCGACGGTGCCGTGGTCCTCGGCGTCGACGGTGACCAGCACCCCGGCGCGACGCGCCGCGGCACAGATCGTGTGTGCGTTCTCCTCGGCGATCTTGCGGCCATGTCGGGGCAGTGATTGGCCGAGCGCGGTGAGCTTGAGCGACACCTCGAGCCCGCCGGGCTCGACGTCGAGCGTCGACACTTCTTGCGTCGACATTGCCTGGAGGAGTGCGAGATAGGCGTCGACGGTCGCGCTCGCCTGGCTCTCGTCGGTGGTGTCCTCACCGAGGTGATCGATGGTGACCGAGAGTCCCTCGTCGAGGCATCCGCGGATCGCGGCGAGTACGTCGTCGAGGGTCTCGCCCGGCACGAACCGGTTCACCACGCGCTCGGTGATCGGCAGCCGCACCGATGCTTCCTTGATCCGTTCGCTGGCAGCGGCTTTCATGATCACCGGCCGCAGAACCGCGTCGAAGACCGTGCTCATCACCGCTCCATGTGGGGGTAGGCGGAAGAGGTGGGCGGCACGAAGGTCTCCTTGATGGTGCGGGTGGAACTCCAGCGCAGCAGATTGGCCTTCGACCCGGCCTTGTCGTTGGTGCCCGAGGCCCGTCCGCCACCGAAGGGTTGCTGGCCGACGACGGCACCGGTGGGCTTGTCGTTGATGTAGAAGTTGCCCGCGGCGTTGCGCAGAACATCCGATGCGGTGGCGACCGCGGAGACGTCGGTGGCGATGATCGACCCGGTCAGCGCATACTTCGCACTCGAATCGACCATCCGCAGGATGTTCGGATAGTCGGCGTCGGGGTAGACGTGCACGGCGAGAATGGGTCCGAAGTACTCGGTGGAGAACGCCTCGTCGGTGGGGTCGTCGCCGAGTAACACCGTCGGTCGGACGAAGTAGCCCTCCGAATCGTCGCAGTGTCCACCGGCGGCCACCGTCATCGTGGGCACGGTCTTGGCGCGATCGATGGCCGCGACGTGCTTGTCGAAGGCGCGCCGATCGATCACGGCGCCACCGAAGTTGCCGAGGTCGCGGACGTCGCCGTAGGTCAATTCGTTGGCCTCGGTGAGGAAGTCGTCGCCCATCCGATCCCACACCGAGCGCGGGATGTAGGCGCGGGAGGCGGCCGAGCACTTCTGTCCCTGGTATTCGAAGGCGCCGCGGATCAGTGCCGTGCGCAGGACGTCGGGATCGGCGGAGGTGTGAGCGACGACGAAGTCCTTGCCGCCGGTCTCACCGACGAGACGTGGATAGCTGTGGTAGCGGTCGATATTCGCCCCGACCTCGCGCCACAGATGCTGGAAGGTCGTCGTCGACCCGGTGAAGTGGATGCCCGCGAGATGCGGATCGGCAAGGGCGACATCGGAGACCGCGATACCGTCGCCGTGGACGAGGTTGATGACCCCGTCGGGCATTCCCGCGGCGCGCAGCAGTTCCATGGTCAGGTGCGCGGCGTAGGCCTGGGTCGGTGACGGCTTCCACACCACCGTGTTGCCCATCAACATCGGCGCGGTGGGCAGGTTGCCGGCGATGGCGGTGAAGTTGAACGGTGTGATGGCGTAGACGAATCCGTCGAGCGGGCGATGGTCGAGGCGATTCCAGACGCCCGGCGAGGAGATCGGTTGTTCGGCGAGGATCTCGCGGGCGAAGGCCACGTTGAAGCGCCAGAAGTCGATGAGCTCGCAGGGTGCGTCGATCTCGGCCTGCTGCACGGTCTTCGACTGTCCGAGCATGGTGGCCGCGGCGATCCGTTCGCGCCACGGCCCGGAGAGCAGGTCGGCGGCGCGCAGCAACACCGCGGCACGATCGTCGAAGCTGGTGTGCGCCCAGGCGTCGGCGGCCTCGAGAGCGGCATCGACGGCCGCTCGTGCCTCGTCGTGGCCGGCATTGGTGAAGGTGCCGAGCACCTCGGCATGGGCGTGCGGTTGCACGACGTCGATGCGGTCGCCGTCGCCCATCCGGGCGCGGCCGCCGATGACGTGGGGGAGGTCGATGGGGTCGGCCTGTGACTGTGCGCGCAGTTCCGCGACGATGCGGGCACGTTCCGGCGTGTCCGGTGCATAGGTGTGAACCGGCTCGTTCGCCGGGCGTGGGGGAAGGGTGATCGCGTCCATACCCGCCAGTCCACCAAGACGGCGACACTCACGATATATCCGATCAGCCAATGATCGACGTTGATGCTTGGCTGATCGGACAAGCTGGTCAGCGGACGACGGCGCGTGACCGGATACGTCCGAGGAGGACCAGTGCGAGCATCGTGGTGACCAGCAGGATGGTCGTGCAGGCGGCGGCGGAGAACACGTCGCCGCGGTCGGAGAGCCCGAAGATGGTGACCGGCAGGGTTTTCCACGTCGCCGGATAGACCATCACCGTGGCGCCGAGTTCACCCATGGACAGGGCCACCGAGAGTCCTGCGGCGGCGCCGAGCGCGGGGAGGAGCAGCGGCAGGGTGACGCGGGTCAGTACCCGCAGCGGTGACGCGCCGAGTGATTCGGCGGCCTGTCGATATGCCGGGTCGAGCCGATCCAGGGCGGCCGAGACCGCGCTGAACGCAAAGGCCAGCACCAGCACGGTGTGGGCGACGACGACGATCCACTTGGTGCCCCCGAGCAGCAACGGGCGCGAGTTGAAACTGATCAACAGGCCCAGGCCGATCGCCACCGACGGCACCGCGATCGGCAGATGGAAGACGGCGTCGGTGATCCGGCGCAGCGGTCCCGTGGAGTCCCGGATCGCCAGCGCCGCCCAGGTGCCGAGTATCAGGGCGAGGGCGCCGGCGATGATCGCGGTCTGCAGGCTCACCGACAACGAGGCGACGTTCTCGCCCGAGAGGGCGCCGCCCATGTGTGTCAGACTCAGATGGGAGGGCAGTGGGCCGGTCCAGGACCCGGCGAATCCGGCGAGAACCACGGTGGCGATGGGGGCGACGAACACCACCAGCACCACGACGGCGAAGATCGTCCATACGGCGGCGCGGCCGCCACGACTCCAGAACAGCATGTCTCACAGTCCTTTCCGCTTGCCGGATATCCGGGCGAAGATGAGGCGGTAGATGCCGTAGAGGGCCAATGACAGGGCCACCTGGACGGTGGCGATCACCGCGGCGCCGGCGAGATCGAAGGTGACGATGCCGCGGGTGTAGATCAGTACCGGCAGCGTGATCACGTCCTTGGCGCCGGTGAACAACACGATGCCGAACTCGTTGAGCGTCAACAGGAGAACCAGGCTGCCGCCGGCCATCAACGCCGGCCACGCCTCGGGCATGATGACCGAGCGCAACACCCGCCATGGGGACGCGCCGAGGCTCGCGGCGACATCGAGTTGATCGGTGGACAGCGTCGCGAACGACGCGAGCAGAGGCCGGACGACGAACGGGGTGAAAAAGGTGATCTCCGCTGCGATCACGCCCCACGGCGTGGCGAGGAAGTTCAGGGGACGGCTGCCGGTGACGTCGGCGATGAGTGCATTCACCGCACCCGCCGTGCCGTAGAGAAAGGTGAATGCCAGCGTGATCAGAAACGACGGCAGCGCAAGGACGGTGTCGATGAGTCGCGCCACGATCGTGGAGCCGGGGAACGGCACGAAGGCGAGGACGATCGCCAGGAAGGTACCGAGGGTCAGCGCCCCGAGTGTCGAGGCGACGGCGATCTGGGTGGTCCGCAGGAGCGCGGTGCGGAAGATCTCGCTGGACAGTACT
The DNA here is from genome assembly GCF_002043085.1 of Gordonia sp. i37. NCBI lineage: Bacteria > Bacillati > Actinomycetota > Actinomycetes > Mycobacteriales > Gordoniaceae > Gordonia > Gordonia sp. i37. Next base: position 13,684 of record NZ_MVPX01000114.1, read on the forward strand.
GCACCCCAGGTGCTTTCACCGGTGCCGCCCGCTGATTCGGTCAGCACCCGCACGAGCGGGTACACCGCGATGATCAGCACGATCACCAGCGGGGGCCACACCCAGAGCGTGCTGCGCGAGCGCAGCGGGCGGTTCGGTTGCGGTGGTGGGGTGGACGTGGCGTCGTCGGTGAGTAGTGCGCCGGTGTTCATCGTGGGGTGCCTTCGGAGGCGACGAGGACGCCGATGGGGTCCGGGAAGCGCACGCCGACAACCGAACCCGCTGCGTAGTCGACGTGACCGACGACGTCGGCGTCGATGAGCTGATCGGGCAGTCCTTCGACGGCCAGGCTGACGCGCGTCGTCGAGCCCCGCCACACCGACCCGTCCACCCGCGCCCACATCGAGCCGTGTGCGCCGGCCGGCGCCACCTCGACGTCGTGCGGCCGCACGCAGATCAGCGCCGGGGACCCCGGTGCCCACCGCTGGATAGGCTCGGGCGCATTGGTGGAGAACATCTTTCCGCCCGCCTCCACCAGCGCGGTGGAGGCGGAGACCCGTCCCACGGTGCACGGGATGAGGTTGGCGCCGCCGAGGAATCCGGCAGTGAAATCGGTCGGTGGCCGCGACCACAACTCGTCGGCGGTGCCCAGATCCACCAGGCTCGCGTCCCGCATGACGCCGATTCGGTCGGCCAGTGCGAGGGCCTCTGTCTGATCATGGGTGACGTAGAGCATCGTGGTGTCGGGCAACGCATCCCGAAGGTGCTGCAACTCGACGACCATCGACGACCGCAATGCGGCATCAAGGGCGGCGAGCGGCTCGTCGAGCAGCAGGACCTCGGGCCGGATGGCCAGGGCACGGGCGATCGCGACGCGCTGCTGCTGGCCACCGGACAACTCGCGGGGGAGCCGGGAGGCGTACTCGCCCATCGCGACCATCGACAGCGATTCCTCGACGCGTTCGGCAATGACCTTGCGCGGCAGGCGTCGTGCCTTCAGCCCGAATGCGACGTTGTCGGCGACCCGCATGTGCGGGAACAGCGCGTAGGACTGGACGACCACGCCGATGCCGCGTTTGGCGGGCGGTAGATCGGTGATGTCGTCGCCGTTGAGGAAGACCTGACCCGCGCTCGGCCGGACGAAGCCCGCCAGCGCCTTGAGCGCCGTGGACTTGCCGGAACCGCTCGGACCGAGGAGCGCTATGGTCTCGCCACGCCGGGCCCGAAGGGTGAAATCGCGGAGTGCATCGGTCGACTTCTTGCCGCGGCCATAGGTGACCGACACACGATTGAACACGATGCTGTCGGGTGCCTTGACGGCTGTCGTGGCATCGGTCTCGGTGGCGCGGCCGGCAAGTGCCGAGCGGCGGATCGGGTTGTCGCTCATGTCAGTTCCCGGTGGCCTTCTGGTAGGCGGCGACGTCGGCGTCGAGAGTACTGAGCACCGCATTCCAATCGGGCCGCCACACGGTGACACCCTTGATGGCCGCGACGGGGCTGTCGGGGCCGTTCGGTGCGGTCACGTCGGTGCGGACCGGGATACCCAGCGCGTCGGTGGCGACGGTGTTCTGCACGTCCTTGCTGACCAGGTAGGCGAGTAGTTTCTTGGCCTCTTCCGCATGCGGTGCACCCTTGGTGACACCGGCGAAGTAGGGGAGCGAGACTGTGGTGCGGGTGCCGTCGGGCATGGCCGGGAAGAACAGGGAGAACTTCGAGCCGTCGTCGCGGATGGAGGCGAGATTCATCTGCACATCGCCGTTGGCCACCAACAGTTCTCCGTTGCTGACCTTGGGCTGCAGCTTGCCGGTCGAGCTGGACGGACCGACATTGTTGGTCTGGAGTTTGGCGAGGTAGTCGAGGGCCTGCTGGTTGCCCATCAGGTGCTGCAACAGCAGGAGCACCGCGGTTCCGTCGCCGGCCTGCCCGGGTGTGGAGTACTGGATCTTGCCCTTGTACTGCGATGCGAGCAGGTCATCCCACGTGCGCGGTGCGGGCTGGGCGGAGGGGTTGGCGATGAAGCTCAGCGTGTTGTCGACGATGGCGACATAGTTGCCGTCGGCGGCATTGTTGCCCTGGGCGATTGCGGCATCCTGCACGCCGGAGGACTGCAGGAGTTTGTCGGCGTCGGCGCGCTGGATGAACGGCGGCAGTGTGACCAGCAGGTCCGCCTGCGGGTTGGACTGCTCCTTCTGGACGCGCGAAACCACCTCGCCGGAGCCGGCTTCCACGACGTTGACGGCGACGCCGGTCTGCTTCTGATACGCCGCGAACTGGCTCTTGTACCAGCTGCCGAGGCCGTCGGCGCTGTACACGGTGAGCGTCGTGGCGCCCGACGACGACTGGGTGCCGGTGCCGCCGCACGCGGCGGTCAGAGTGAGGGCGGCCGCTGCAGCAGCGACTGCAACGGCGCGGGTGAGGTGTCGAACTCGCATGGGTGCTCCTGGTCTGGACAAGTTGCGATCGGGGCGTGTGCTCCACCATCATCACCGTTTGGTCTAGACCAAAGAAGGTCTGCAAGGAAAACGTCCGGTTAACTTTTGGTCTAGACCGAACCCGGTATGCTTGCGGGCATGACTTCACCAGCAGAGATCGTCGCCGAGGTGACCGCCCTGCTCGACTCGCTCCACGGTGTCTACGACGAGCTCGCCGTCGACGAGTTCGAGCATGCGACGCAAGCCGCGTGGCAGGCGCAGGTCAACGGTGCAGACGACGAACTTGTGCTCGCCGCGGCGCTCCACGACATCGGGCACAGTCCGCTGATCGATGACCATGCTCATCACGACCGCGCCGCATGTGCGTGGTTGGCACCACGATTCGGCGAGCGAGTGGCGTGGCTGGCCGGCGCGCACGTGGCGGCCAAACGTCATCTGGCCGCGACCGAACCGGGCTATGCGGAGTCGCTCAGTGATACATCCGTTGACTCCTTGGAGCATCAGGGCGGCGCAGGCGACGTCGGGATCGAGTGGACGGACCACCGCTGGTGGTCGGATGCGGTACGGCTCCGCCGATTCGACGATGCGGCGAAAGTTCCTGGTGCGCAGGCGATCAGCGTCGACGAACTGTGTCGTATCGCCGGATCGGTCGCCGAACGAGCAGTGGCGACGCAGGAGGCGCTCGGTGCGCGAGACTCCTAAGTACTACCAGGTGCGCACCGGACTGGAGGAGAAGCTCGCCGGCCTCGAAGAGGGTGATCCGGTGCCGGCCGAGCGCGCGCTCGCCGAGGAGTTCGCCGTTGCACGCGAGACCGTCCGACAAGCCCTGCATGATCTGCTCGTCGAGGGGCGGATCGCGCGGCGCGGTCGTGGCACCGTCGTGTCGGCTCCGAAGCTGGTGCAGCCGTTGTCATTGCAGTCCTACACCGAGGGCGCGAAGAAGCACGGGCGGACTCCGAGTCGAGATCTGGTGCAGTTCATCGAGGTTGATGCCGACGATGCCCTCTGTGATGACCTCGAATTGGCCCCAGGCTCGCGAGTGCTGCACCTCGAACGTGTTTTGCTCGCGGACGGAGCGAAACTCGGCCTCGAGATCACCTATCTGCCCGTCGATCGCTTCGGCGACTTCTTGACCACCTTTGATCCCGCCACCTCTCTCTACGCGGCAGTCCGTGCGACAGGCGTCGAGTTCGCATCCGCCCACGAGCGGATCGAGACGGCGCTCGCCTCGCCCCGTGAGGCGGCGCTCCTCGAGACAACGACATCCATGCCGATGATCCTGTTGCACAGGCGATCTCTCGACTCCGACGGCCGCCCGATCGAAAAGGTCCGTTCCCTCTACCGCGGCGACCGCATCGCCTTCGAAGCGGTCCTGCGGGAGTAGCGCGCCGCGATTTCCTCCGGTGGTGCGGACAATGCTCGGCGAGCGGGGTCTCGAGGCTCGTCGCTGGCGCTCCTCGGCACCTCGACCATCGGAGGGGAAGGCCCGGAGCGTCATTCGAACGCTTCCGCCCGATGGTCGAGGTGCGAGCCGCGTGCGGCGAGCCTCGAGACCGTTTGCGCCGGTGCTGGTTCGGGGTCACCGGGTGGTGCGGATACCGGTCGGCGGGAGAGGTCTCGAGGCTCGTCGCTGGCGCTCCTCGGCACCTCGACCATCGGAGGGGAAGGCCCGGAGCGTCATTCGAACCCTTCCCCCCGATGGTCGAGGTGCGAGCCGCGTGCGGCGAGC
>NZ_MVPX01000115.1:0-15227 GCF_002043085.1 Gordonia sp. i37
ACGTTCACCGATCCGGATGCCGACGCTGCCGCGATCGCAGCCATGTCGCGCGATGAGCTCACCGAGACGGGCCCTGACCTGCTCCGCGAGTCCCGCAAATACGAAGCCCGGACGGTCCTGGCTGCCGCCGCTCTGGCGGAGCGGGTATTTCACGAGCATCTCGCCGATCGGCCCGAGACCGGTGTGTGGGGTTCGGTGGTCGAGCATGCCGAGAGACTCGGCCGAGCCGAGGTGTCGTTGCAGTTCAAGGTCTCCCGAAGCAAAGCCGGGAGTTGGATAGCGCTGGCGGACCTCCTGGAGAAGCTACCGCTGATCCGTGCCGCCTACCTGAATGGAGAACTCTCCACCAACCGGGCTTCGATCATGGCGCGCGCCGCCCAGCGTGGCGCGGACACCAACACCAACACCGACACCAACGATGCCGGGGACGAGTCGGAGATGTCGTTCGAAGAGATCGTCCTGGACTACGGATCCCGGGCCACCACCGATCCGGTGCTGTCGCAACAACTCGACGCCGCACTGATCTCGATGAACCCCGACAGCGTTATCGAGGACCGCGACACCATCACCGATCTGGTGGGACACGTGACCATCACCCCCGATATTGCAGGGCACTCCGCTCTGGATGCGGTTGTTCCCGCCCATTACGGGGTGTTTCTCACAACCCAGATCAACGCCCTCATCGATGAACGCACCTGCCGTAAGGACCCGCGTCGAGTGGGGTCGCTGCGGGTGATCGCACTCGGGGAGATCACCGGCGTCCCGGGAGCGCACCTCGACTGCGAATGTGGACAAGATGATTGCCCGAAACGAGGTGGCGGCACGGACAGCAACGACTCCGCCGAAACACCCGCCGACGCCGAGGACGCCGCAGCCTGGGACGACCTGCTCCCCGAACCCGTCGACGCCGACGGTCCTGACATCGAGTTGGTGGAGCCGGTCGTCGAACCCGAGATCCCCGATCCGATGGATGAGCCGACGCCGGATGAGGTGCCGGTGGCGTTCGGACGTGCCCTGGTGGTGCCGAGTGCGCCCGTGCTGACGGTCCTGAAAGATCCCGACGGTGTACTGGTGCCCCGGTTGCAGGGATACGGGCCCATCGACCCCAGCTACGCCACCATCCTCGCCGAGGTGGCGAAAACCATCCATTACCCCGAATCCGTACGCACGGCCGGTCCGTTGATCCCGCAGATCTCCGACCGGCCCCAAGCACCACCGGCCGACCCGACCGGACACGGTGGTCACACCGTGCCACCCCCTGGGGCATTGACGTATGCACCCAGCGCTGCGTTGCGCGCTGAGGTGCTGGCCAACGACGCCTGGTGCCGGTATCCGTACTGCGGGATGCCGTCACACCTGTGCGACCTCGACCATTGGCGGCCGTTCAACCATGCCGATCCCGAGGCCGGTGGGTGGACGGTACTCGGCGATCTGATCCCGCTGTGTCGGGCCGATCACCAACGCAAGCATCTTGCGGAGTGGGTACCGACGCTCTTTCTGGATCGGAGGGTGGAGTGGCGGAACCGACGGAGCGGGCAGGTGATTGTTACCTATCCGCGGTGACGGGGTTCCACTGTGGGATGGAACCAGCTGTGGCGCAACGGGTCTCGAGGCTCCTCGCTGGCGCTCGTCGCACCTCGACCACCAGGAACAGGGCGCCTCGACCACCACGAAAAGCACTACCGGGCGCGAAGTGACAGCGCCACCACCAGTCGGGTGGCGGGGTCGTCGAGGTCCATGTCGGTGAGGTCGCGAATGCGACGGATGCGGTAGCGCAACGTATTCGGGTGGATGTGGAGTGCCTCGGATGCGGCGCGGACGTCGCCGAAATGATCGAGATAGGCGCGCAGTGACGCGGTGAGGTCGCCGCCGGATTCGGTGTCGCGGTCGGCGAGTTCGACGACGCGCCTGTCGATCAGGTCGGGGTTGGCCGAGAGCAGGGCGACGATCTCGCCGAGCAGCACCCCGGTCTGGGACGCCGACACCGTCGTCACCGGGTCGATGAGATCGGACTCCCGTTGTGCCGCATCGAGAACCCGATCGGCAAGTCGGCGTAGTTCGGGGACCTCGGACAGTCCTGCTGCCGGTCCGGCGACGACGGCGCGCACCGATGTCTGAAATTGCCGGTCGGCGGCCTCGACCGCCGAATGAGCCCACGCCAGGACCGAGTCGACGCCGGGGCCGTTTGCCTCCGACCCGTCGCCCGGCAGCACCACGTAGGCACGTGCCCCGAGGGTGGTGGTCACCGACAGCGGCCGCAAAGCGCTGGCGTGCAATGTCAATGCCGACACGACACCCGCCGGAATGCCCGAACCCGCGACCTCGCCGACGCTCGGACCGCGACCGGCGAAGCCGACAACGATCACCGGTGCGTCGGAGGCGATGCCGAGTTGCGCCCCCAGATATCCCGCGTCGATGCTCTCGCCATGTGCGCCGAGGAGCCGCCGAACGATCTCGTCGTGACCGGTCCCCGCCGCCCGGCGTCGCGAAATCACCCGTGCCGCAACGGCAGCGGCCCCTCGAAGGATGGTCTCGGCGTCGGTGGCGAACTCCGAGTCGCCCTGCTGTAGCCAGACGACTCCCAGGAAGTCCGGACCGGAGCGGATCGGTGCAGCCATCCGCGGCCGTAGACCCAGGTCGGCGCGCGCGGCCACCCGCACGACCCCGTGCGAGGTGCGCAGGGCGTCCATCACCCCCCACTGGCGCAGCCACGCCAACATCTCCGGTGGGCCCTCGCGACCGAGAATCGACAATCGCCGTAGCTCGTCGGCCTCGTCACCGGCGCGACTGTAGGCCAACACGTGTGAACGTTGATCCTCGATGCTGACCAGGCCGTGGGTGCGTCGGGCCACCTCGGCGGCGAGTTCGAACAGGTCGCCGCTGGTGCCCGACGCCCACGCCCCGGACGCCAATGCATCGGGGTCGCCGACACCTGCTGCGGTGTCGAGGACGCGAATCAACAACTGGTAGATCCGCTCCCACCGTGCGTGCGGGTCGACGTCGATGACCGCGATCCCCGCTGCGGCGAGCGCCTCGGTCACTCCCGAACCGGGGGATTTGAGCATCACCGCAATCGGCGGAGCGGCAGCGATCGTCGGAAGCCAGTGCACCACATCGGCGTCCGACGTACCGACCATCAGGAAGACGTCGGCACCGCGCGCGGCGGCGCCCAACGGCAGGCGCAGGTCGTCGGGGTCGAGCAACGCCACCGACCCGACGGTCACGTCGAGACCCCGTGGTGCCTCCGCCAGCGTCACGAGCGTCGCGTCGAGGGCGAGCACCAGCCGCCCCAGCCCGATCCGCGCCTCGTCCATACCTCGAATCTACGGCCCCGGCCGATGAATACACACGTGCCCGCCGGGGAAGAATCCCGGCGGGCACGTGCGGGGCTGCAGAGTGGATCAGTACGAGGTGGATCGGTACGGGGCGATCACAGGATCGTGAGCATCTCGTTGTAGGTGGGCAGCGGCCACAGATCGTCGGCGACGATGGTCTCGAGCTTGTCCGACGCGGTCCGGACTTCGGCCATCGCCGGGATGAGCGAGGCGAGCGCGTATTCCGACTCCGCCTCGACGGTGTCGCCGTGGAATCCGGCGATGGCCTCCTCGAGGGCGTCCATCTTCTTGTTGAGCGCCTTGACCGAGGTGGTCATCGTCAACAATGCCGGGGTCTCCATGTCGATGCCCGCGGCCTTCAGGCTCGCCGCGGTGGACGCGAGCTCGCCCATGTACCGGGTCGCGGCCGGCAGGATCATCGTCTTGGCGATCTCGAGGGTTTCCTTCGCCTCGACCAGCAGCGCAAGCGCGTACTGCTCGAGTACGACCTCCTTGCGGGCCTTGAGTTCCCGCTCGGACAGGATGCCGTACTTGGCCATCAACTCCTTGATCTCCGGCTCGTCGAGCTGGGCCATCGCGTCGACCGTGGTGCGCAGATTCAGCAGACCACGAGACGCCGCCTCCTCCTGCCAGGCATCGGAGTAGCCGTCGCCGTTGAACACGACCTTGCCGTGATCGGTGACGATCGCCTCGAGCAACTTCTGCACTGCCGCATCGAAGTCGGTGCCCGCGGCGGTCTCCGTCTCCAGGAAGGTGCACACGTAGTCCAGCGAGTCGGCCAGCATCGCGTTGATGGCCACCATCGGGTCGGCGATCGACTGGTTGGAGCCGGGGGCCCGGAACTCGAAACGGTTGCCGGTGAAGGCAAACGGGCTGGTGCGGTTGCGGTCGCCGGCGTCGGCCTTGAGCGGGGGCAGGGTGTCGACGCCGAGTTCGAGGACGCCGGTCTGCTTGCTCTCCTTGGCGCCGCCCTTGGCGATCTGGTCGAAGACGTCGGCCAACTGCTCGCCGAGGAAGATCGAGATGATCGCGGGCGGGGCCTCGTTGGCGCCGAGGCGGTGGTCGTTGGACGCCGAGGCCACCGACGCGCGCAGCAGGCCACCGTACTTGTGCACACCGCGGATGATGGCGGCGCAGAACACCAGGAACTGCTCGTTCTCGTGCGGGGTGTCGCCCGGATTGAGCAGGTTGCCCTGATTGCTGTTACCCAGCGAGAAGTTGACGTGCTTGCCCGAACCGTTGACGCCGGCGAAGGGCTTCTCGTGGATCAGACAGACCATGCCGTAGCGTTCGGCGACCTTCTTCATCGTCGTCATCATCAGCTGCTGATGATCATGGGCGAGATTGGACTTCTCGAAGACCGGCGCCAATTCGAACTGGCCGGGCGCGACCTCGTTGTGCCGCGTCTTGGCCGGGATGCCCTGCTTGAACAACTCGCGGTCGAGCTCGATCATGAACGCCAGCACTCGATCCGGGATGGATCCGAAGTAGTGGTCGTCGAACTCCTGGCCCTTGGACGGCTTGGCGCCGAACAGGGTGCGGTTGGCGGTCATCAGGTCGGGTCGGGCGAAATAGAAGTGACGGTCGATCAGGAAGTACTCCTGCTCGGCTCCGGCATAGGAGACGACGGTGTCGACGTCTTTGTGTCCGAACAACTTCAACAGTCGCATGGCCTGCTTGCTCATGGCCTGCTGGCTGCGCAGCAGCGGGGTCTTCTTGTCGAGGGCCTCACCGGTCCACGAGATGAAGATCGTGGGAATGCACAGCGTGTTGCCGTTGGGGTTCTCGAGGATGTAGGCGGGGCTGGTGACGTCCCACCCGGTGTAGCCGCGGGCCTCGAAGGTGCCGCGCAGACCGCCATTGGGGAACGACGACGCATCCGGCTCGCCCTGCAGCAGCGTCTTGCCCTGGAATTCGGCGAGCGAACCGTCGGAGCCGTCGGGCTCGAGGAACGAGTCGTGCTTCTCGGCGGTGAACCCGGTGAGCGGGTAGAAGACGTGGGCGTAGTGCGAGGCACCCTTCTCGATCGCCCAGTCCTTCATCGCCGAGGCGACGTAGTCGGCGAGAGTCGGGTCCAGCGGCGCGCCCTTGTCGATGGTGGCCGACACGGCCTTGAACACGTGCTTGGGGAGACGCGATTTCATCACCGACAGGGTGAAGACGTTGCGGCCGAAGGTGTCGGCCAACGGCTCGGGGAAGCCGTCGGTCTCCATCTCGTAGGTGGTCACGGCCTCGATGGCCTGACGGCGCGACATGCTGCCACTCATGGGGTACTCCTGGGTTGGGTGCCCCGGATCGTCGACTGGGTGTCGTGGTCGGGCCGGGGCGTTGTGCGAGCGATACGAAGCTATGAGTGACAGGTACCCGCATCGTTGCGCCAATGTGACGTACGTGAAAACTCGGTTCAGTTTCCTGTTGTGTGCAGGTCACGTGAGGTGATGGCGAGTGCGGCAACGACGATGCCCACCACGATGCCGATGCCGGTGTCGAGCACTCGGTCCACCGCCATCTCGGGTGACAGGCCGGCGCCCAACCCGGTGAGCAGCAGTGCCATCGGGGTCACCGCCAGTGAACAAATCGCGTAGTTGACGGTGGAGAAGATCTCCGCGCACGTCTGCAGGACCACGATGGCCGCCACCGCGCCCCAATAGCCGAGCGGCAGCGCGAGCAATGCCGCGGCGATCGCCGCACCGCCGATGTTGCCGAGCAACCGGGCCACCCCGCGACTGACCGTGTGGTGATAGCTCACCCCCTGCATGGCGGCCATCGCTCCCATCGCGGCCCACATCGGGTGCGCGAGCCCCGCCGCCGCGGCGACTCCCGCGGCCGCCGCCGCGGCCACCGTGATGCGGGCCGCCGAGATCAGCAGATGGCGTCGGGTGTGCGAGGAGTGACCTCCGGACAGTTGCGTCCACAGGGATTCCCGCGCAGCCGATCCGGGGATCTCGGTGCGGCCCCGGCCGGTCGACATCGCGATCAGCCAGGGCGCCAACGCGGCGAGCAGGCCGATCACCGAGCCCAGGGCGGTGGCCGCGACAGCCCGGCCGACGTCGGAGAGATCGCCCGCGAAGCCGGCCGCTCCGGTCGCCGCGAAGACGAAGATGATGCCTCCCGGGCCGACGATGTGCAGCGCCGACACCAGATAGGCGGCGGCACCGGCGAGGGCCGAGATGACGCCGATCTCGACCACCAACGATCCGGAGAATGCGCCGAGCGCGGCACCGATACCGACGGCCGTGGTGATCGCGACGGCAAGCACGCCCAGCCGGCGCGCACGTACCGGATAGGGGTCGGGCCGGCAGAACGCCGAAATCAGTGTGCCGAGAGCGGCCAGTCCGGCGATGTCCCGATGACCGGTCAGTCCGCCGATCACCAGGACCACGCCGACGGCCATGCCCACCCGCAGTGGTGCGGCGTAGCCGATCCGGCTGGGGTCCACCGACAACGCCTCCCGCCACGCCCGCACGCTCACCGCGTGGCGCAGTGCGGCCCGACGGGAGGGGCGAGCGGGCAGGGCGAGGTAGGGAGAGGCCGTGGACATGAAATTACTTTATCACTATTTTACTAGTAAAAATATGTGATCGCGACTACGATGAGCCGCGTGACCGACGCCGCCGACGCAGCCCGGGATGCGGGCCCCCGCGACCTGGTCGACCGGATCATCGACGAGTGGGCGCAGGCCTTTCCCGATATCGACGTCGCCCCCATCGGCGTACTCGGTCGGGTTCAGCGCATCGCTGCGATCTCCAATGCCCAACTCGACCGCAATCTCGAGGAGCATGGAATCGGTCGATCGGAGTTCGACGTCCTCGGTGCGCTGGTGCGCGCCCGGCGGCCGCTGCGAGCCAGTGAGGTCGTCTCGACGACGACACTCAGTGGTGCATCGATCACCAAGATCAGTGAAAGTCTTTCTCGGCGAGGGCTCTTGGAGCGCAAGAAGTCCGAGCGGGACGGTCGGGTCGTGCTGCTGCGGCCCACCGACGCCGGCCGCAGGCTTGTCGATGCCGAGTTGCCACGCCGCCTACGTGACGACGAGGAAGCACTGGCGGCATTGACCGACCGGGAACGGGCGACGCTCGCGGCGTTGCTGCGCAAGATCTCGCTCGTCGTCGGCGGCTGACCGCCGCTTACGCGCAAGTTCTTGACACAATCTGGAAACACTGTCTAGTTTTCTCGCAACACTCGACGTTGCTGTCCGACAGGGGTTTCATGCGCACATTCTCTCGCCGTCAGGTGCTCGCCGGTGCCGCCGGCGCCGGGGTCACCGGGGTGATCGCCTCCACCGCCGGGGTCGGCCGCGGCTTCGCGACGCCGGGCCGAGCCGTTCCGACCACACGCGAGGAACACCGCGTCGTGGTGATCGGCTCCGGATTCGGTGGGGGAGTCACGGCCTTACGGCTGACCCGTGCCGGGGTGCCGGTGGTGCTCCTCGAACGCGGACGACGCTGGCCGACCGGACCGAATTCGACGACCTTCCCGAGTGCCACCCATCCCGACAAGCGCATCCTCTGGCACCAGTCGACACCACAGGTCTTCGGTCGTCCGCTGTCGGTGGAACCCTATGTGGGCCTGTTCGAATCGATTGCCGGACATAACATGACACCCATGGTCGCCGCCGGCTGAGGTGGGGGCTCACTGGTCTATCAGGGCATGACCCTGCAACCGTCGGAAGAAGTGTTCGGCGCGCATTTCCCCGCCGGTCTCGACTGGCCGTCGATGAACGGCACCTACTATCCGCGGGTCGCACGCATGCTCGGCGCGCAGGTCGCCCCCGACGCATTGATCCGCACCCCCAACTACCGGGTCGTCCGCGAGTTCGCCGCCCATGTGCGGCGCGCCGGACTGCCGGTGCAGAAGATCCCGATGCCGATCGACTGGAACTATGCCCTGGCCGAGGTGGCCGGGAAGATGCGCCCGTCCTACACCAACGGCGACGGCGCGATCGGCGTCAACAACGGCGGCAAACACAGCGTCGACGTCACCTACCTGGCGCAGGCGGAACAGACCGGACTTCTCGATGCCCGAATCCTGCACGACGTCACCGAGATTCACCGCGAACCGACCGGCCGCTGGCGCGTGACGGCGAACCGGACCGATGAGACCGGCCGGGTCCTCGAGACCGTGATCCTGTCCACCCCGACGTTGTTCCTCGCCGCCGGCTCGATGAACACCAGCCGAATGCTGGTGCGCGCCGGGGCAACCGGAGCGATCACCGATCTCCCGGACGCCGTCGGCACCGGCTGGGGCACCAACGCCGACCGGATCTACATCTGGAATGCCCCCACCGCCGATTTCGGTGCGGCGCAAGGGGGCCCGGTTGTGTACGGCAGCCTCAACTGGTCCGACCCGCAGCACGCGTTCACCGTCATCCAGGCGTCCATCCCGCCGATCCCGGTCAACACCCACTCCACGATGATGGTCGCCTACGGCGTCAGCGCCAGGCGCGGACACTTCATCTACGACGCCGCCACCGACCAAGCGGTCCTGCAATGGCCGCACGAAGGGGACTCGATACTCCAAAACCGTTACATCACCCCGGCGGTGAACCGCATCGCCGGACCGGACTCCACCCTGATCGACACCAACGCGGTGCTCCCGTCGACCTGGCATCCGCTCGGCGGCGCGTCCATGGGCACCGTGTGCGACCTGGAAGGTCGGGTGCACGGCCAACGCGGACTCTACGTCGTCGACGGTGCACTGATGCCCGGCACCTGCGCCGCCTGCAACCCGTCGATGACCATCGCCGCGGTCGCCGAACGCGCGCTGGACCGCATCGTCGCCACCGACGTCGGCTCACTCATCTGAGGGTGTCGACGCCGCCGCGGTGGGCATGGCCTCGAGGGCGGGCCGGAGCCAGCGGTCGAGGAAAGCGCGCAATTCGGCGTCGGTGCGGGCGGCGTCGTCGACGACCACCAGCGACAGGCTCAGCAGGGCCGTCATGTCGACGATGTCGTCGACGTGCGGTGCGTACTGCGGCGACGCCACGATGATCGGGTGCAGGATCTGCGTGGCGACCTCGCGGGTCCTCGACATCGCGCCGTCATCGAAGAACGGATGGCTTTCCTGCGAGGTCATGAGCATCGACAGAGCCGGATCGGCCGCGGCCATCGAACGGCCGGCGACGATGAATTCGACGAGGTAGTCGGTCAGATCGGTGATGCCCTCGAGCCGCGCGTGGATGGCGCCCATCGCGGTGATCGCGAGCTCGCCGAGCGCCTGGGAGACGAGATCCTCGCGGGAACCGAAGATCGAATACACCGTCTGCCTCGACACGCCCGCCGACGCGGCGACGGCCGCGATACTCGCCCCGGCAAAACCCTCAGTGGCGATCAGGCTGAGCGTCGCGTCGATGATCTTCCCTCTCGAACGCATGCCCTCGATTATGACGCCGCGTCCGCACCCGCCCTGCCGCGCCACGCTGGGCCGGTGGGTTGTGTGCCGGGCCTGCGCACCGACCGCCTACTGTGGGCTGCACGACCTGCCGCCACCGGCGGGTCTCGGCTCACGTCGACAGGGGAGGTCCAGACCAATGAGTGTGGTGCGCCATTCGTCCACGATCGAGGTGGCACGCGACCGCGTGTTCACCTACATCAACGACTACGAGAACGTTCCGGAGTACATGTTCGGGATTCATCAGTTCACTCCGCGGACAGACCTGACCAGCGGCAAGGGCTCGGTCTTCGACGTCGCGATCAAGGCGGGACCGAAGACCCTCAAGTCCACGGTCGAGACCGTCGAGTGGGTCGAGAACGAACTCATCGTGCTCAGGGCCATCGAGGGCTTCCAGGCCAACACCACCTGGCGCTTCGCCGACCTGGATGCGGGCGGTACCAAGGTCGACGCCGAATTCGAGTACATCCTGCCGGGCGGTTTGGCCGGAAAAGCGCTGGGCGCGATCATGGATCCGTTCGCGGCCCAGGCGATCAAGCACACCGACGCCAAGCTGCGCTCGGCGCTCGCGGAGTAGTCGCGCGTGGTGAATGTGGCCGCGTCGTTGTTCGACCTGGCGCAGCGGCGATCGCTGTTGCCGGGCCCGGTGGAGAACGCGGTGACCGGACCCGGTCGTGATGTCTCCGGCCTGACGGTGCTGGTGACCGGTGCCTCGGCAGGTATCGGGCGCGAAGCGGTGCGTGCGCTCGCCGCGCGCGGCGCCCATCTCATCGCCGTCGCCCGCCGCTCCGACGAGCTGCGGTCATTGGCGTCGGAGACCGGATGCGACCACATCGTCGCCGACCTGTCCGCCGAGGCCGGCGTGGCAGCGCTTCTCGACGAACTCGGTGATGGGCGGATCGATGTCCTGGTGAACAACGCGGGACGATCGATCCGCCGGTCGATCCTCGACTCCACCGATCGGCTGCACGACTATCAGCGGACGATGTCACTGAACTACTTTGCCGCGGTCCAACTCTCGCTGGGTCTGCTGCCCGGGATGGTCGAGCGCGGATCCGGCCAGATCGTGAACATCTGCACGTGGGGCCTGATGGCGGGAACGTTCCCACGCTTCTCCGCCTACGCCGCGTCCAAGAACGCCCTCGGGATCTTCGGACGCAGCCTCAACGCCGAACGTCCACACCCCGGCGTCTGCGCCACCAACGTCTACTACCCACTGGTGCGGACCGAGATGATCGCTCCCACAGCGGAATACGACGACGTACATGCGCTCGACGTGGCCGAGGCAGCGAACTGGATCGTCCGCGCGATCACCCACCAGCCCGAGGAGGTCGCACCCGCGGCCCTGCGTGCGGTGCTGCCCGTCCTCGACTACCTCTCACCGGCGGTCGCCGACCGCGCCATGCGCTCCCTGACCTGAGCGCACCGGGACCGAGCACGTAACAAAGCCCTCGCGCCGGGCGTGATCGTGCGCTAACCTCGGCAGTGCGACTGGCGCAGCCGGAATCGACCGGCAAGGAGCACGTTCGGAGACATCGTCCGCCTGGGTGTCGATCCCCGACGAAGGAACGTGCCATGGCCCGATCACAACCCATCACTGCCGCACATCCCAGCGATGCCGCACACCCCGCGCAGACCGGCCGCCACCACGTGGTGATCATCGGCTCGGGTTTCGGCGGGCTCGCCGCGGCTCGCCGGCTCGCCCACGCCGATGTCGACGTCACGGTCATCGCCCGCACCACCCACCACCTGTTCCAGCCGCTGCTGTATCAGGTGGCCACCGGGCTCATCTCGCAAGGCCAGATCGCCCCACCGATGCGGGTGATCCTGCGCAATCAGCGCAACGCGCGGGTCGTCCTCGGCGACGTGGAGAGCATCGACCTCCAGCAGCACAGGGTCACCTCGCGTCTGCTCGACCGCGAACTCACCACCGGTTACGACAGCCTCATCGTCGCCGCGGGTGCCGGCCAATCCTATTTCGGCAACGACCATTTCGCGGAGTTCGCACCCGGTCTCAAGACCATCGACGACGCCCTCGAACTCCGCGGACGTATCCTCGGCGCCTTCGAACAGGCCGAGTTGTCCACCGATCCCGACGAGCGTGCCCGCCTGCTGACGTTCGTGGTGGTCGGCGCAGGTGCGACCGGGGTGGAGATGGCCGGGCAGATCGCGGAGATGGCGGCCAAGACGCTGCGCGGCGCCTTCGACTCCATCGATCCGACGCAGGCGCGGGTCATCCTCCTCGACGCGGCGCCGTCGGTACTTCCGCCGTTCGGGCGCAAGCTCGGAGGACGGGCTGAAAAGCGTTTGCGCTCACTGGGAGTCGATGTCCAACTGGGGTCGATGGTCGTCGACATGGATTACGACGGGCTGGTGGTCAAAGACCCCGACGGCACCACCCGACGCATCGAGAGCCAGTGCAAGGTGTGGTCGGCGGGTGTCGCGGCCAGCCCACTCGGCCGCCATCTCGCCGAGCAGAGT
This sequence comes from Gordonia sp. i37, assembly GCF_002043085.1. Classification (NCBI taxonomy): domain Bacteria; kingdom Bacillati; phylum Actinomycetota; class Actinomycetes; order Mycobacteriales; family Gordoniaceae; genus Gordonia; species Gordonia sp. i37. The sequence goes on from NZ_MVPX01000115.1 coordinate 12,207, forward strand.
GGGGCCGAGACCGACCGCGCCGGACGGGTCCGGGTGCAGCCAGATCTCAGTCTGCCCGGCCACGCCGAGGTGTTCGTCGTCGGCGACATGATGGCACTCGACGGGGTGCCGGGCCAGGCCCCGGCGGCGAACCAGTCCGCGCGGTACGCCGCCGACACCATCATCGCTCGGCTCAACGGCAGTCTGCGGGCTCGAAAGCCGTTCTCCTACTGGGACAAGGGGTCGATGGCGACGGTCTCGCGGTACTCGGCGGTCGCCAGCGTGCCGATCCCCGGGACGTCGCGGCACATCGAGTTCTCCGGTTATCTCGCCTGGCTCGGATGGCTGTTCCTGCACCTGATCTACCTCGTCGGATTCCGCAACCGCTTCACCACGCTGATCGATTGGCTCTTCGCGTTCACCTCGCGCAGCCGCAACCAACTCGCGGTCACCGAGCAGCAGGTGTTCGCGCGCACCGTGATCGACCGGCTCGAGGAGATCGAGGAACGCGGCGCCGCCTGAGGCGCCGCCGGGGGCGAGCGCCTACAGTTTCGCCAACGCCGGCGTCAGCTTGTCGATCGCCCACGGCACCGAGTAGATCGTGGGTCCGCCGAACGCCGACGCGGTGTCGTTGGTGAGGAACACCGTCGTGCCGCGGCGCACCGCGGGCAGCGAATCCCAGCCGGGTATCGCATCGAACGCCTCGGGCCCGCCGACCAGCGGCCAGAAGATCAGTAGGTCCGAAGCGAAGATGTCGATACGTTCGGCCGACACGATCGTGCGTGCGCCACCGGGCGCGAGCCCTTTGACCGCCGGGTCGAGAACCAGGCCGAGTTCGGCGAGCAGTTTCGCGGAGGGGTCGGTGTCGCTGGTCACCACACCGAACTGATTCTGCGGGGTCAGCTGTCCGAAGGTGAACGTCTTGCCCTGGCTCGCCGGGTATTTCGCCTTGGTGGCCGCGATCTGCTGCTCGACCTCGGCGACGGCCTCATCGGCCTGCTGTTGCTTGCCGAAGATCCGGCCGGCTGTCGTCATCACGTCCTGCCAGCTGTCGGTGACGGTGTCGGTGGCCATCACCGGGATCGTCGGGGCGATCCGCGTCAGACGGTCGTAGGCCGCGCGATCGGGCAGGTATCCGGCGAGGATCACCTGCGGGGCGAACCGCGCGATCGCGGCGACGTCGGGGGTACCGGCCTCCACGTCATAGGTGACGATCGTCGACGAGTGCTCCGGCGTCCAGGCGAAGCGATTGTTCGGGCCCGAATACCCCTGCGCGAGGAACTCCGCGGTGATCGGGACTCCGAGGCGGATCAGCGAATCCGACCACGCGCCGCCGAAGGTCACGACCTTGGTCGGATCGCTCGGAATCGTCGTCGATCCGTACTGGTGCTCGACGGTCACGGTCTCTCCCGCGGACCCGGCCGGGTCGTCGGGGGAGGAGCACCCGAGAAGGGCGACGAACACCAGGGTCAACAGGCCGGCGAGAACTCCACGAGCACGCATCTCGTTAGGTTAGGCTAAATCGCCCGTATCGGACAAGGCCGACGCGGGCGTGACGACGCCACTGCTCGCCACCGATGCCGTCCGGGCGTTCGGGTTAATCCCACGGTGACCGAAAGTCTGTGCCGCGTACGCGCCCGGACGCCGTCGACGTACCCGGGCAGCTCCTGACTTTCTTGCCGTGTGCGGCGCCGCCGACCTACCGTGAATCGACCATCTGGAGCGACCGAGAGACCCGGCTCGTCGACGTCGCAGCAACCCCAGAGGAGGGTGCTAACGCCGGGATCGATGGGAGTCGGCTCGTGCCATTTCATGACCATGCCCCGTTGTCGGTGCTCGATCTCGCGCCGATCAGTGAGGGCTCCAATCCTGCTGCCGCACTGGCCAACACGATCGACCTCGCGCAGCACGCCGAGCAGTGGGGGTATCGCCGCTACTGGGTCGCCGAACATCACTTCGTCGCGGTGGCCGGCTCCAACCCGGCCGTCCTGATCGGTCAGATCGCCGGCGCCACCACCACCATCCGGGTCGGGTCGGCGGCGGTTCAGGTCGGCCAGACGACCGCGGTCTCGGTCGTCGAGTCCTTCGGTCTGCTCGACGCCTTCCATCCCGGCCGCATCGACCTGGGTCTCGGACGCTCCGGGCAGCGGCGCGCGGAAGCGGTCACGGCGACACTCACGCCTTCGACACCCACGCCGTCGACACCTGCGGTGACCCTGCCGAGCATTCCCCGCCCGAGTCGCGTCGTCGACGGTGTGGTGCTCCCCGAACCGTTCGATGTGTCGGCGCTGCTGGCGAATTCGCGTCTGGCGCGCAGCTTCGAGGTGCTCACCCAGCCCGGTGCGCAGACCCCCGATTTCGCCGAGCAGGTCGCCGACATCGCCGCATTGCTCGAGGGCACCTATCGCAGCCCGTCCGGTCTCCAACTGCATGCGGTGCCCGGTGAGGGCGCCGACGTCGAGCTCTGGATCTTCGGTAGCAGCAAGGGTCAGAGCGCTCAGGTGGCCGGCGCGCGCGGACTGCCCTTCGTCGCCAACTACCACGTGAGCCCCGGCACGACGCTCGAAGCGGTGCAGGCCTATCGCGCCGCCTTCCGGCCGTCGGCGGTGCTTGCCGAACCGTACGTGGTGGTCTCGGCCGATGTGGTGGTCGCCGAGGACGACGACACCGCACGCCATCTCGCCTCCACCTACGGGCACTGGGTGTACAGCATCCGCAGCGGCCACGGCGCCGTCGAGTACCCGGATCCGGCCACCGCGCCACCACTGGACGACGAGCAGCGCGCACTGGTCGCCGACCGCCTCGAGACCCAGTTCGTGGGCAGCCCCGACACCGTCGTCGAGCGTCTCGCCGCGCTCGGAAAGCTGACCGACGCAGACGAACTCGTCATCACCTCGGTCACCCACGATCACGGTGACCGGCTGCGCTCGCACGAACTCCTCGCCAAGAAATGGGGCCTCATCTGATGCGTGGCATCACCACCACCGTCGCCCGTACCGCGACGGCAACCGTTGCCGCGCTGGCCGTCTTCGGTCTCGCCGC
>NZ_MVPX01000116.1:0-503 GCF_002043085.1 Gordonia sp. i37
GCGCCGCACCGAGTTCACCCGGATGCCACAGCATGCGCCGCAACGCATCCCGGCTGTAGAGGACGACGTGGGGCGCGTCGTCGGGGCCGGCTGTGCTGCCGTCCCACGCGGTCAGATGCACCGGCAGGTCGCCGCCGATCCGGTCTTCGATCACTCGTGCCAGCGACGCGGCGACGGTCATGGGGCCTCCTGGGATGGGGTCGGTCACCCGTTGTTCGCCGCCCGCCGCGGTGCGGATGGGTCGTTACGGGCCGCAGTTGTCCGCCGACGGCGCCCCCCCGAGATGGCGAGCGCTGTCGGCGGTACCCGAGGCGCCGCCATGCGACGCTGTGCCCGATGGGTCAGGCGCTGTAGCCCAGCAGCGACTTGACCTCGAGGAAGTCCTCGAAGCCGTAGTCGCCGCCCCACTCGCGGCCGTTGCCGCTCTTCTTGTAGCCGCCGAACGGGGCGGCCGGGTCGACCTGCGCGCCGTTGAGCGAGATCGATCCGGCTCGGATCGCCCC
>NZ_MVPX01000117.1:0-6094 GCF_002043085.1 Gordonia sp. i37
TCGGTGTCGTTGGCGATCTTGATGGCCTCGTCGATCGAGTCGTAACCGATCACCACCAGCACCGGTCCGAAGACCTCGGTGCGGGCGATCTCCATGTCGTTGGTGACGTTGGTGAACACGGTCGGCTTGACATAGAAGCCCGTCTCCAGACCGTCCGGTCGACCCGCCCCGCCGATGACGGCGTTGGCGCCCTCGTCGATCGCGCGCTCGATGAGACCCTGGATCTTGTCGAACTGGGCCTCGGAGACCACCGGGCCCAGCCGGACGCTGCTGTTGGGATCACCGACGGTCAGATCGGCACCGGTGGCCTTGGCGATCTCGGCGACCTCGTCGAGCCGCGAGTTGGGAACGAGCATGCGGCTCGGCGCATTACACGACTGTCCCGAGTTGAGCATCATCGTCGCAATGCCGCCGGCGACGTTCTTCGCGAAGTCCTCGTCGTCGAGGATGATGTTGGGGCTCTTGCCGCCGAGTTCCTGCGCCACGCGCTTGACCGACGGGGCCGCGTTCTTGGCGACCTCGATGCCCGCCCGGGTGGAACCGGTGAAGGAGATCATGTCGACGTCGGGGTGCGACGACAATGCGACACCGACCCCCGGCCCGTCACCGTTGACGAGATTGAACACACCGGCGGGAACGCCTGCGGCGTCCATGATCTCGGCCACGATGGCCGCGCTGAACGGCGCGATCTCCGACGGCTTGAGCACGACGGTGCAGCCGGTGGCCAGGGCCGGGGCCAGCTTGCACATCACCTGGTTGAGCGGCCAGTTCCACGGAGTGATGAATCCGCACACGCCGACCGGTTCCTTGACGATGCGGTGGCTGCCGCGGTCCTCACCGAACGAATAGGTGGGCAGGGTCGCCGCGGCGGTCATGAGGTGACCCAGCCCGATCGGTACCTGAGCAGCCTTCGACAACCCGGCCGGAGCACCCATCTCCTCGGTGACCGCCGCGGCCAGATCGTCCATGCGCTTCTGATACTCGGCGACGATGGCGTTGAGTACGGCGGTGCGCTCCTCGACGGAGGTGACGCCCCAGGTGGTGAAGGCCCGCTTCGCCGCAGCGACGGCGGCATCGACGTCGGCGGCCGTGCCGAGTGCGACCTGACCCGCCGACTTCTCGGTGGCCGGGTTGATCACGTCGATGAGATTCAGCTCGGTCGGCTCGACCCACTGGCCATCGATGTAGAACTTGGTGATCTCGCGCATGTGTCCTCCGTCTCGGGGCTGATGCCCGTGTGTGTTCCACCCCACAGTATCCCTCCCGGACGGCGCCCGAGCTAGCGGTCGGTAAGCGCAGGTGAACTGTCTCAGAACGAGACGGATCGACGCACCGAACGGCCGGTTGGCGCCCTAGGCTGATCCTCATGATCCACATCGTCGCCACCTGGAAGATCAAGCCCGAATACGCCGACTCCTGGCCGTCGCTGAGCAAGGAATTCACCGAGGCCACGCGCTCCGAACCGGGCAATCGCTGGTTCGAGTGGTCGCGCAGCATCGACGACCCGAACGCCTACGTCCTCATCGAGGCCTTCGACGACGACGCCGCGGGAGCCCACGTCAACAGCGATCACTTCGCGAAGGCCACCGCCGAGCTGCCGGCCTATCTTGCCGAGACCCCGAAGATCATCAACACCACCGTCGATCAGGACGACTGGTCGGAACTGGGGGAGATGGCGGTCGATTAGGACTGCGCTTCTCTGAGATCCGGCTGTACAAATAGTGAGGTGCGGTTAAGATCTGTGCAGCTCGCCATGGTGACGAGCACCTTTGTAGAAAGGCGTGGCCATGGTTCGTCGCAGAGTTCTGTTGATTCTGTGCGTTTCTGTCTCGATCATTCTCTCGGGCGGCGGGATTGCCTCGGCCGCACCGGGTTCGGTTGATCTCGGGTCATCCGGCTGGGATATTCCGGGAATCACGCACGGCTGCTCGAAAGAACTGTTCAACGGAGACAAGCGACTCGGACCCGAAACGCTGTCGAACAAGGCTCCGGTGGGTCCGCAATTGGTCGGTTACCACCGATTCGGAAAGCTCAACGCCACATCTTTCCTGGAGAAGTGGTGGAATGTCGAAAAGAACACCTGGAACTGGCCCGACAAGCAGGGCTACGTGCTCGACGGCAACGGCAATCCGATCAAGAGTGAGTTCACCCTGTCGCCCGGAACGCGAATCGACCGCTATGGCAGCGAGTACGGCAACTTCTTGGCGCCCGAGGGGACACCTTACGCCAAGCGTGGCCTGCCCCCGGTGAACCTGGTTGGCGACTACCCCGAATCGTGCAACTACCACGACTACACGGTGCTCAAGCCCATGAAGGTCTACAGCGGCAAGATCGCCCCGGTATTCGAGCAGCCCAGCCTCGGCCTGCAATACGAGGTGGTGGCCGACCTGCTGGTGGTCACACCGAAGGACGAGGAGTGCGGAGCGACGGTGAACGTCTTCTGGCTGCGATGCGCGGGCTACCTGCAACAGACCTTTCCGGGACCGCAGTAGCGGTGACCCGACCGCCGAACCTGCTCGACGACGAGACGCGCGCACGCATCGAGGACCTCGCGCGCCGGATGGACGCCCGGCCCGGTGATGTGCCGGAACTCGGATTCGTGCGCGACGATGGCTTCCCGTCCTGCTGGCAGGCGCCGGACGGCTCCTGGCATCTGATGAGCCGGGAACGGGGACAGGTCATTTCCGATCGGGTGGCCACCGATCGTGAGGAGTTCGTGCGGATCGTCGCCGAGCAGATCGCCGAGATGCGGGCCCACCGGCTCCACGAGACGGGTACGCCGGACTTCCGGCGTGCGGCATGGCAGGAACAGTACGACGCACTCGGATCGGTCGACCGAGGGTGGGCCCGGCAATGGCTCGACGCCACGCGAGCGGAGTTGATCTCGCGTGGCGCCGACGCCGCGGTGCTCGGCGGGTTGCCGTCGGCGGAGGATTCAGCGTGAGGTGCTGACGGGTTCGCGTTCGGGCTCGTCATCGGGTGCCGTACCGGCACCGAGTTGCTCGCCCTCGATGTCGATGTTGGGCAGGATGCGGTCGAGCCAGCGCGGCAGCCACCACGCCTTGTCGCCGAGCAGCGTGAGTACGGCGGGCATCAGCGTCATGCGGATGATGAACGCGTCGAAGACCACGGCGATGGCGAGTGCGAAGCCCATCACCTTGATGAACTGCATGTCCTGCAACATGAATGCGGCGAACACCGAGATCATGATGGCGGCGGCCGCGGCCACCACGCGTGCGCTGTGCCGATAGCCGACGACGACCGCCTGTTTCGCGTCGGCGCCGTGTACGTAGGCCTCACGCATGCGCGTCACGAGGAACACCTGATAGTCCATCGCCAGCCCGAAGACGATGCCCACCAACATGATCGGTAAGAAGCTCACCAGCGGCTGTGGGTTGTTGACGATGCCGCCCCAACCGTCGGTGAACAGTGCGACGGTGACACCGAAGGTGGCCGCGACCGACAGCAGGAACCCGAGTGCGGCGACCAGCGGCACCAGGATCGAGCGGAACACCACGATCAGGATCAGGAAGGCCAGACCGACCACGATCAGCACGTAGGGGATCAGTGAACTCGACAACCGGTCGGAGACGTCGAGTTCGATCGCCGTCTGGCCGGTCACCCCGTAGGTCAGTCCGGTACGTTTCTCGACGCCGGACTCCATGTCACGAAGGGTGGTCACCAGATCGTGCGTCTGGTCCGAATCGGCTGCGCTGGAGGGGATCACGGAGATCTCGACGGTGTCCCCGGCCTTGTTGATGCCGTCGGCGGCGATCCATGCGTGTGCCACACCGTTGGTGGAGCGCACCTGATCGACGAGGCGATCGAAGGCCTGCACGCGTTCGGGTTCACCGGTGACCCCGCGTCCGTCGACCACGAGGACGAGCGGTCCGTTGTAGCCGGGTCCGTATTCGTCGGCGACGAGGTCGTAGGCCTGTCGCTGGGTGGTCGAGGGGTCCGAGGTGCCGTCGTTGGGCAACGCCAGTTTGAGTCCCACCAGCGGCAAGGCGAGCAGGATCAGCAGCACGACGATGACACCGGTGATCACGCGCGGATGCTCCACCACCCGCCGCACGTAGCGCTGCCCGTTGTGCACGCGCACCGACTCATCGCCGGTGACGTCGGGGGCGTTGAGGAAGCGTAGGCGGCCGGCAAAGGCCTTGCTGCCGAACAGCCCCAGGATCGCGGGCAGCAACGTCAACGCCACCAGGACGGCCACGATGACGGTGCCCGCGGCGGCGATGCCCATCGCGGTCAGGAACGGGATGTTGACCACGGCGAGCGCGGCGAGCGCGATCACCACCGTCGACCCGGCGAACACCACTGCCGAGCCCGCGGTGCCCACTGCGCGTCCGGCGGCCTCGGCGCGGCTCGCCGACTTGTGTATCTCGTGTCGGTAGCGCGAGACGATGAACAGCGCGTAGTCGATTCCGACGGCCAGGCCGATCATCGTCGCGAGCACCGGGGTTTCCTGGCTCAGGTCAAAGAAGCCGGTGGCGATGGATACACCGAGCATGCCCACGGCGACACCGATGATCGCGGTCAGAATCGGCATACCCCAGGCGACCAGGGAGGCGAAGGTCAGGATCAGGATGATCGCGCCGATCCCGATACCGATGATCTCCGAGGTTTCACTGAGCTTGAATCCGCTTGTGGCGGTGCCCTTCATCTCGACGGTCAGGCCGGCGTCGCGGCCGGTCTGGGCGACCTTGTCCATCGCGTCGTGCATCGACGAGGTGACATCCGCGGCGGCCGAGACATCGAACCCCGCCCCGAACTGCACGGCGGTGGCGTCGGCGTTGACCGGCGCTCCGGCCTGCACGGTGGCCGCAGCGGCCTCGGGGGTGGCGCCGAATGTCTTCTCCTGGAAGGCGATCAGCTGCTGACGGATGGGCCCGGGGTTGGCCTGGGTGCCGTAGACCTGCAGCGGATTGATGAGCTTGTCGGGGTTCTTCACCTTCTCGACGGTCTTGAGCTCGTCGAGCATGCGCTGCACCGCGTCGGCGTAACGCGGGTCGGTGAGCGATGCGCCCTTGGGTGTGGCCACCACGTAGGTCACGCTGACGTCGTCACCGAATTTCGGCTTGTCCGGAAAGCGTTCGACCATGAGGTTCTGCGCCCGCTCGGACGGAATGCCCGGGATCGAGAAACTCTCGGTGGTGGGTTTGGACAGGAAGGCGGCGCCGACACCGAGTGCGATCAGCACCAAGATCCACACTGCGATCGTCTTGAACCGGTTGGTGTAGGCCCAGCGGCCCACCCGGGACAGGAATGTTGCCACGGAACAAAACTCCTCAGTTGTTGGACAAGCTCGGGGATGTGATCGGAAGTTGTTGTGCCATGCCGGCTCCCAGCTGATCGAAAGCGGCGTCGAGCATCTCGCGGGCGGAGTGGTGCACCGTGTCGCGGTGCGCCGACCAGAATTCGAGCGCGGTCCGCGCCGCACACAGTGCGGTGGTGAACGCAAGATGGGGGTGCAGGGTCTCGGGGTCGGCACCGCGGGCGGCCATCATCGCCGACAGTCGGGTGTCGATCGACGCGCCGAGGTCGATGCTGCGGGAGTGCGCGGTCAGGGCGGGTTCGGTGTCGAACAGGCGCAGCAGGGTGACCAGCGCCTCCGGGTCGGTGTCGGAGTCGGTGGCGATCTCGGTCATTGCGAATCGCAGGGAATCCCAGAGTGATTCGCCCTCCGGGCGGGCGCGGACGCCGTCGTCGATGCGGTCGAGGAGAACGCCGACAAAGGCGATGAGGGCGTCCTCTTTGCTGGTGAAGTAATTGTGGAAGGTACGCACCGACACCCCGACCTCGGCGGCGACGGCGTCGATGGTCACCGCGTCGATGCCGTCGCGGGTGGCCAGGGTCAGGACGGCCTCTGCGAGGGCGAGGCGGGTGGCCGCCTTCTTGGACTCACGCAGGCCGGAGGAACGCATGACTCCCACCGTACGGAAATTGCACGGGCCTGCAATGTTGCAGACCCGTGCAATTATGAGGGGCTTGTCTCACCGCGACCCGCAGGTGACGCGGGTCACGTGAGTGTGATCAGCGAGCCGACGACGAGGTGTGTCGACGTGCGACCTGGCCGTTGCCGTTGCGG
>NZ_MVPX01000118.1:0-5213 GCF_002043085.1 Gordonia sp. i37
CACCCCACTCGGGCCCGACGATCGCGTGCAGGGCGTGGTCGGCCAAACCCTCGGCCATGAGGCATTGCGGGGTGTTCACGAGAAATATCGTCTGCTCCTGCTGTCCCCCGCCGACGAGTCGCTGCTCCTTGCGGCAGTGTTCGGTGTGATGACCCGGATAGGCCTCGTGGGCGATCAGGTGCGGCAGGTTCGACATGTGTTGTGTCAGATCGACGTTGATCGCCACTCGGGAGCGATAGTCGCCGAGGTAGTAGTTGAACCCCGACCACGGCTTGTCGGTGACCACCTCGAAGTCGACGATCTCGGAGTCGGGCAGCGGATAGGTGGCCCGCACCCGCTCACGCAGCGCGCCGCTGAAGGCACGTACGCACTCGTCGACCCGTTCCGGCGGAATCTCGTCGGCACGCCGATGGCGGGCATAAGCCGCCGCCAGCGCCTCTCCCGAACTTCCCGGAACACCCAGGGCCGCAGCGAGTTCAACGTGGGCGGCCCGGTAGATCGCCGGGTCCTCCGGCTCGATGTCGACGTCGAAGTAGGCGCGCACCTCGTCGACGAAGCCGATGTCGTCGCCGGCGAACTTGCGGGCCGAACACTCCAGTGCGCGCAGGTGGGCGCCGACGAACGCGGCGCGGTCGGGATCGAGGTCGCCGGGTAGGTCGGCGAGCAGCCCCCGTGCGACATCGGCGAGTTCGGCGGGTTGCGGTGCCGGCGCATTGCCCACCGCGGCACGCAGGTTCGGGTCGCCGGTGTAGGCGTCGACGAATCCCTCCTCGATGCGATCGAAGGCCAGCCCGAGCCGGAGGTATGCGGTGACCACGTCGGACGAGGAGGTGCTCGCCTGGGCAGGAGACATAGTCGGACACGCTACCCACCACCTCGCGCATCGGCCACGCCATCATGTCGGTTCGTCCCGATAGGGCTCCGGCGCGACCGATTCGGCGGTGCTTATAGGGTGGGTGGCATGTCGAGCACCCCTGCAGCGACCGTCACGGGTCCGGTGCTGCGCTGATGGCACGCCACTCCAGTGATCGCGATCCGAGCCTGTACATGGAACTCGACCGCAAACAGTGGCGTGAACTGCGTGAATCGATGCCGATGGTGTTGACCTCCGACGAACTCGATCAGCTCGTCGGCCTCGGCGAGCAGATCGACCTGACCGAGGTCGCCGAGGTCTACCTGCCGTTGTCGCGACTCATCCATCTGCAGGTGGCCGCGCGGCAACGACTGTTCGCCGCGACCTCGACCTTCCTCGGCGACCGCCACGGAGAAAAGCAGGTGCCGTTCGTGATCGGCATCGCGGGCAGTGTCGCCGTGGGCAAGTCGACGACCGCACGTGTGCTCGCGGCGCTACTCGCCCGCTGGGAGTCGCATCCGAAGGTCGATCTGGTCACCACCGACGGCTTCTTGCTGCCGACCGCGGAGTTGGAACGTCGGGCCATCATGCACCGCAAGGGTTTTCCCGAGTCGTATGACCGTCGGGCGCTGTTGCGCTTTGTCACCGAGGTGAAATCGGGCGCCCGGGAGGTCACCGCGCCGGTCTATTCACACCTCACCTACGACATCGTTCCCGATGTCCGCCACTACATCCGCCAGCCCGACATCCTGATCCTGGAGGGGCTCAACGTCTTACAGACCGGACCCACCCTGATGGTGTCGGACCTGTTCGACTTCTCGATCTACGTCGATGCCAAGACCGACGACATCGAGAAATGGTATATCTCCCGGTTCCTGCAGATGCGGTCGACATCGTTCGCCGACCCCAATTCGCACTTCCACCACTACGCGTCGTTGACCGACGATCAGGCAATGATCGCCGCGCGCGACATCTGGACCTCCATCAACCTGCCCAACCTGCGCGAGAACATCTTGCCGACCCGCCCCCGAGCGAGCCTGGTACTCCGCAAGGACGCCGACCACTCGATCAATCGGGTTCGCCTGCGCAAGTTGTGAACCCGGGGTGTGGGAGACACGCCCTAGCGAGCCCCGGGCGGAGTGATTGTCTCCCCGGAGTCGGTGACCGCGGTCAGGCCGGCCGGTGCGGTGACCCACACCGTCGCCTCCGCCGATCCCGGGTTGTCCAGCCGCACCCGCGACCCGGCCGGTACATGGACGACCGACCCCGCCGTCAAAGTGTGCCGCCGACCATCGAGCTCGCACTCCGGCTCCCCGCTCAGCACGAGAAAGATCTCCTCACGGTCCACCCGATGCGCCGTGCCGAACTGCTCCGGTTCCAGAACCGTTCGCCACGCACATAATTCGGCGCTACCGGGCGACGGCGCCACAAAGGACTCGAACCGCGCTCCATGCATTCCGTGAACCACCGGTCGGACGACAACAGACATGACCACCACTCCCCATCAGACAGTTAAACTGTCTTTATAAGACAGCTAGACTGTCCACATGTCAACCCCGGGTCCCCCGATGGCCGATCTCCCCTTCTTGTTGATGCGCGCACAGGCGGCGGTCACCGAACACATCAACTCCCGGGTCGTCGCGCACGGACACCCGGGCCTACGTCCGGTGCACGGACTGGTGTTCGCGCGGATCGCCTCCGCCGGGGCGACGGTCAACGAGATCGCCACGCACCTCGGGGTCACCAAGCAATCGGCCTCCGCGATCGTGGAAACGCTGGAGGATCAGGGCTACGTCACACGCGGGCCGCATCCGACCGATCGGCGAGCGCGGCTGGTCGAACTCACCCGACGCGGTCGGGCGGTGACCCGGCTGGCCGCGCAGAGCGCCGCCGACGTCGCCGCCGACCTCGAGTGCGACATCGGGCACGACGCGATGGCGACGGTCGTCGGCGCATTGCAGAGACTCGGCGCGGACGCCACTCCCCGCCCCCTGTGGTGACACCTGTCGGCGAGAACTCAGGAACGCAGCGTGCGCTCATCGAGACCGGCCGGATAGCCCCCGGTGAGGGCAATCCGGTTCCAGACATTGATCATGGCGATCGATGCGAGCACCTGACCGAAGGCCGCGTCGCCGAATACCGAACGCACCCGCTCGTAGACCTCGTCGGGCACCCCGTCGTCACCGATCCGTGTGACGTACTCGGTCAACTCCAATGCCGCTCTGGACTTCTCGTCGAACATCGAAAGACATTCCCGCCACACCCCAACCATCCCGAGGGTGATCGGATCCATGCCGAGACCGAGCGCATCGGACAGATGCATGTGTAGGCAGTATGCGCACCCGTTGAGTTGCGAAGCGCGGATCTTGATGAGTTCCAACAGCTCTCGATCGAGCGCATCTGCCGAGGCGCGCTGAAGGGCGACGAGCGCCTTGTAGACACCGGGGTTGGCCGTTGGTAACCAATAGCGCACCCCGTCGCGCGCCGCCGGGCTCATCGTGACACCCGCTCACCGCGCCGGGCGAGCCAGGCCTCAACGGTTGTCTCGGTCTGCACGAACTCACCGCGCGGCAGCAACCCGTCCGTCCGAAGCGCCTTACCCCCGATCCGCACCGGAATCACCCATCGTGGGGAACCGTCCTGACGAGCAACCTCTTTCGCCAGATCGGCGAGATCGATCACCTCCGGCCCGGCCACCTCGACATCGCCGTGTACGGGTTCGAGCGCCGCATCGGCCACGGCATCGGCGGCGTCGGCGGCCGCCAAGGGCCGACACCTCATGCGCGGTACCACCGCCACCGGCCCCAGACTCGTGCGCGCGAGCAGTTGCTCGGCGAGTTCGAACCATTGCGCCGAGTGCACCACCCTCAGCACGTCGGGCCCGAGCAACTCGCGGTAGACCCGCTCCTGCTCACCCTTGCCCTGGTAGTAGCCGAACTTCGCGTTGACCGCCGGATCGGCGGCATTGATGATCGACAGGCAGACCACCCGGCCCACGCCGGCGGTGACCGCGCCCTCGGCGATCCGCCGCGCAGCCGTGCCGAAGAAGTCGACGGCGACCTTCGCACGAGTGGTCGTGACGTTGACGCAGTCGACGACCACGTCGGCACCCGCGCACGCCCGGGCCACGCCGTCGCCGGTGTAGACATCGACACCGGCCGACCTCTGCGCGGCGACCACCTCGATGCCTCTGTTCTGCAACGTTTCGCCCAGGCGGCGTCCGATCTCACCGCTCGCCCCGAACACGACTGTCCGCATCCCTGCCTCCTCCAGTTCTCTCATCTCAAGTGTCGTGTCACCTACGGTAGGGAGTAATTGCACCGGAAAAGGGGTACAATCCGATGGCCGAAAAGAAGGTCAATTCGACCGAGGGCGACCCGTGGGAGCGTGTGGCGGCACGCCTGGGCGCCGACCTGTTCCTCGATCTCCAGCCGGACCCGTCGACGACGGCACGAGGACGCGGAGCGATGCGGCGCCGCGCTCTCGCCGACGCCCTGCGCGACGCCATCTCCGATGGCCGGCTACCCCCGGGCACCATGGTGCCTCCGTACCGGTCGCTGGCCGCCGATCTCGGACTCGCCCGCGGCACGGTGGCCGCCGTGTACGCCGAACTCGTTGCCGAGGGCCGCCTCACCGCGCGTCAGGGCTCGGGCACACGAGTGGCCGGCGGGATACATCCACAGCCGGCCAGTCTGGCGCCACCAACGGTCACCCTGCCCACTGCGGACCACGATTTCGCTCTCGGGCAACCGAATCCGTCGCTGTTTCCCCGGTCGGCATGGGCCGCCTCGACACGACGTGCGCTGAGCGGCGCCGCCGATTCCGTCTTCGCGCCGTCGGCACCCAACGGCAGCGTGGCGCTGCGCACCGAACTGGCCGCCTACCTCGCCCGCGCCCGCGGCGTCCGAACCAGCCCGGACTGCATCGTGTTGACCACCTCGGTCAGTGGATCGCTGGACCTGTTGTCGCGCACCGTGTTCGAGAGAAGAGCGGCGGTCGAAAGCCACGGACTGCCGTTCCATCGGGAGGTCATCGCCCGGCGCGGTGTCACCACCTCGCCGCTACCCGTCGATGCCCGGGGTGCCGACGTGTCGCGTCTGGCCGACGCCGGCGTCGACGCCGTCGTGCTGACACCGAGTCATCAGTATCCATTCGGCGTGGCGCTGGCACCGGATCGCCGCGCCGAGGTCGTCGAGTGGGCCGCGCGTACCGACGCGGTGATCGTCGAAGACGACTACGACGGCGAGTTGCGTTACGACCGTGACCCGGTGGGAGCGCTGCAGGGTCTCGCGCCCGACTCGGTGATCCACACCGGATCGGTGAGCAAGAGCCTCTCGCCCGCGGTACGCATCGGCTGGCT
>NZ_MVPX01000119.1:0-9660 GCF_002043085.1 Gordonia sp. i37
CACCCACATCCGGCGCAGCCGTCAGTTCTATCGCGCCCGACGCGATCACCTCATCGCCCGGCTCGCCGCCGATGGGATCGAGGTGTCCGGGATCGCGGCCGGTCTGCACGCGGTGATCCCGCTGCCGGTCGACGTCGAGCACCGACTCCTGCGGGACTGTCATGCACGGGGTTTCGCCTTCGGCGGCCTCGACGCCATGCGCCACCCCGACGCCGATCCGCCCGTCGACGAGAACGGCGTCGCTCAGGGCGGGCTGGTCGTCGGGTTCGCGAGTCCGGCCAACTCGACCTTCGTCCGCGACGTCGACGCCCTCGCCACGCTGATCACCGAGTACCGCTGACCGACGAAGGGCCCGGAGTTACTTACCGAATCGTCGATTCCGGGCCGCGTAGTCGCGTAGCGCGCGCAGGAAGTCCACCCGCCGGAACTCCGGCCAGTACGCGTCGGTGAACCAGATTTCGGAGTACGCGCTCTGCCACAGCAGGAATCCGGAGAGTCGCTGCTCTCCGGAGGTGCGGATGACCAGATCCGGATCGGGCTGACCCTTGGTGTAGAGGTTGCGGTCGATGGCCTCCACGGTGACCGCGTCGATCATCTGCTCGGGCGTCCCGCCGTCGGCTTTGCACTCGGCGAGCAGCGCCCGCACGGCGTCGACGATCTCCTGGCGGCCGCCGTAGCCGACAGCGACGTTGACGTTCATGCCGTCGCGGCCCCGGGTGCGTTCGGAGGCACTGCGCAGCCGTTGCGCGACCGCCTCCGGCAACTGATCGAGCGTGCCGACGATGCGCACCTGCCAGTCGCCGGCCGGCGCCTCGGGGTCGGCGTCGTCGGCCGGCCGCGAGATCTCGTCGACGATGTCGGGCACGATCTCCATCAGCGCGTCGAGTTCCTCGGACTCGCGCTGCAGATTCTCCGTCGACAGCAGGTAGATGGTCACCGTCTCGATGCCCAGCTCGGCACACCACCCGAGCATGTCGGCGATACGCCGGGCGCCGACCCGATGACCGTGGCTGACGTCCTCGAAACCGGCTTCGCGGGCCCAACGCCGATTGCCGTCGCAGATGATCGCAACGTGGCACGGAAGTCGGGTGGTGTCCATCAGCTGGACCAGACGTCGCTCGTACACGGTGAGCATCGGGCCGCGCAGGCGATCGGGAAGCAGTTTCATCGCGACCCAGATTAGCCGCGCACGGTCGAGGGTGTGTGCGGTCCTCGGTCTCCCGACGGACTGGAGGTGATCGCCACATCATCCCGCAGGCCGCGTAAGTTACGGTACCGTAGGTTCCTGTGATGACCGTACTGACGACGCCGGTGGCCGATCGGCCGAGGTTGCGGGGTGTGATCCATCAGTACGCGGCCTTCGTGGCCGCGGCCTGCGGTATCGCCGTGGTGATCGGGGCTGCACTCCTGCGCGGCGCCGCCGCATCGACGGCGTGTGCGATCTATGCGATCACCATCGTCGGTCTCTTCGGCGTGTCGGCGACCTATCACCGCGTGCACTGGAAGACCGTCCGCGCCCAGATCCGCATGAAGCGCGCCGACCATTCGATGATCTTCCTGTTCATCGCCGGCACGTACACACCGTTCTGTGTGGTCGCCCTGCCGTCCCCGCTGCGATTGTGGGTGCTCGGGATCGTGTGGATCGGTGCCGTCGCCGGGGTGGTGCTGAAGATCGTCTGGCCCGCGGCACCACGCTGGCTCGGCGTGGCGCTCTACGTTCTGCTCGGTTGGGTCATCGTCGCCGTCGCCCCGAGCCTGGTGACCCACGCGGGGGTCACCGTCATGGTGTTGCTCGCCCTCGGTGGGATCTTCTACACCGTCGGCGGCATCCTCTATGCGCTACGACGTCCCAACCCGTGG
Source organism: Gordonia sp. i37 (assembly GCF_002043085.1). Lineage (NCBI taxonomy): Bacteria > Bacillati > Actinomycetota > Actinomycetes > Mycobacteriales > Gordoniaceae > Gordonia > Gordonia sp. i37. The sequence goes on from NZ_MVPX01000119.1 coordinate 1,861, forward strand.
CCGGCGACCTTCGGTCACCACGAGGTCTTCCACGTGTGCACCGCGATCGCTGCGCTGCTGCACTACATCGCGGTGTGGTTGGTGCTGGCCTGACACGCCCCACCGTGCCGGGCCCCCACCAACAACATCCCCGAGTTCGTCATCCCCGAGCCGTCACCGACCGATCGACCGTAGGTATTTCGCCAGCGCCACCGTGGTCGCCGGATTCCGCGGGCCCTCGACGAGTGCGGCGTACGGGAACGAGATGAAGTGCCGCTCCCGTACGGCGGTGGTGTTGGCCATCAGCGGCTGTGACTCGAGCTGGCGGATCTTGGCGTCCACCGTGTTCTGCTCGCCGGCACCGTAATCGACGATGACGATGACGTCGGGGTTGCGCTGCGCCGCGGCCTCCCACGACGTGGTGGTCCAGGAGTCGTTGAGATCGCCGAACACGTTGGTGCCGCCGGCCTCGTCGATGATCTGATCCGGCGCCGCGTTGCGCCCGGAGGTGAACGGGCTCGGGTCGGCGCTGTCGAAGAGGAACACCTTGGCCTGTGAACCGGCCTGCGGGGCTCCGCGCCCGGCCTCGGTGACCTGTGACTTGTACTGCGACACAAGGTCACCGGCGCGGCGCTGCACGCCGAAGATCTCACCGAGATTGCTCATGTCGGCGTAGAGCGCATCGAAGGGCCGCATGATGCCGCGCGCGGTGCTGCCGGCCTGCCGGCACGCCTCGGTCAACTGATACGGGACCGCGCCGATGGTACGTATCCAGTCCGGGGTGACTCCCGTGGACTCCTTGAACCCGTAGTTCCATCCGGCGAACACGAAGTCGGGTTCGGCGGCCGCGATGACCTCTCGGGTAAAGGCGTCACCGAGGTTCTTGGTCGATGCGAAATCCGACTTCCACGGCGAGGAGGCGATGTCACGTTCCTTGCCCGCGTAGGTCGTGTAGCCGACCATCCGATCGGCGAGCCCGAGGGCGAACATGAACTCGGTGATACCGGTGTCGTTGGTGAGTACGCGGTCCGGCACGCCGGGAACCGTCAGGGGCGCACCACAGTTGGTGACGGTCACCGAGGCCCCGGCGGACCTCTGCGACGGCGACGCCACGTCGGCGCCGCATCCGGCGAGTGTCAGCAGTGCCGCGCAGACCAGCGCGAGCAGCGGAAGTCTTCTCATGGTTGCCTTTCATCGAAGAGGATCTGGGGGACGTCGAGGCGGGGATGCCGGACGATGTGGGCGTCGATGTCGAACCAGGCGCGCAGATTCGCGGGGACCAGCACCTGCTCGGGAGTGCCGGTCCCGACGACCCGACCGCCGACGAGGACGAGCAGCGTGTCACAGAACTGGGCGGCGATGTTCAGATCGTGCAGGGCCGCCACCACGGTGACGCCGGAGTCGCGGGCTGCGGCCAGCACCGAGAACTGGTGTCGCACATCGAGATGGTTGGTCGGTTCGTCGAGCACCATGACCCGTGGCTGCTGGGCGAGTACCCGCGCGATCAGCACCCGCTGCGCCTCACCCCCGGACAGCGAGGTGAAGACACGATCCGCGAGATGGCCGACCCCGGCGACACCCATGGCCTCCTCGACCGCCGCCGCATCCCTCGCCCGGGACGTCCGCGCGATCGACCGATGTGGGAACCGACCGCTGGCGACCACCTCGGCTGCGGTGAAATCGAAGTCCAACGTGGAACTCTGGGTGAGCGCGGCGACCTGACGGGCGTTGTCGCGCATCGAGATGGCGGTGACGTCGACGCCGTCGACCTCGACGTGGCCGGTCGTGGGGCGCTGGGCGCGATACAGACAACGCAGCAGTGTCGATTTCCCGCTGCCGTTGGGTCCGATCACGCCGAGAAAACTCCCCGGCGCAGCGGTGAAGGTCACCTCGCGCAGCAACGTTGCCGAACCGATGTCGACGCCGACCCCGTGATAGCCCGCTGAGGTCATGTTCCCCACCCCCGGTGGTCGTCAACCCGTTTCATCGATCGACCACGCTGCGTCGGCGGTGCATGAGGATCAGGAACATCGGCACCCCGACGGCGGCGGTGATCGCGCCCAGCGGCAATTCTTGTGGCGGCACGGCGATTCGGGCGACGAGATCGGCGGCAACGAGGAACACCGCGCCGATCAGCGGAGCGATCACCACGAGGCGACGATGGTCGGCGCCGACGAGGAGCCGCGCGACGTGGGGAACGACGAGCCCGACGAAGCCGATCGCCCCGCACACCGACACCATCAGACCGGTCATCAACGCCGACAACGCAAATGCCATGACGCGGAACCGCGACGCCGACAACCCGAGGGACGCGGCGACCTCGTCGCCCATGGCGAGGGCATTGAGCGAGCGCGCCAAGCCTGCCACCGCGATCACCCCGCCGACGGTCACGACGCCCACGAGGACCGCCGAATACCAGCTGGCCGCGGCCAGACTGCCCAGGAGCCAGAACATCACGCTGCGCGCGGCGTCGCCGGTGGGTGCGAGGAACACCAACACCGTGGTCAGCGCCGAGAAGCCGTAGCCCACCGCGGTGCCGGTCAACACGAGTCGCAACGGTGTCAATCCGCCTGCCCCGGAGGCCATCCCGAACACGATGAGGGTCGCGAGCAGCGCTCCGGCGAAGGCCGCGACCGGCATCGCATAGAGCCCGATGCCCGACAGGACGCCGAAGAGCACCACGCTCGTGGCCCCCACCGATGCGCCGGAGGAGATACCGAGCACGTACGGGTCGGCGAGCGGGTTGCGCACCATCGCCTGCACGACCACTCCCACCACCGACAACCCGGCGCCCACCACCGCTCCGGTGATCACCCGTGGTACCCGCGAATCGATGACGATCCAGTACGCGGCGGCGTCGTCGGCGGAGATCGAGCCGCCGGTCAGTGCGGCCCACACGAAGCGCGGCACATCGGTTCCACCGACGTCGGCGGTACCGAACGCCACACCCGCCCATGCGACCACGAACAGCGCGAGCACACCGAGCACCGCGAACACGCCGACACGCGCCCAGGTCGGCGCGGGTGGCGCGGCCTGCGGTGAGGTGTGATCGTCCACTGTGGCACGGTCTCTCGTCGGGCGGAAGACAGCCGCGCACGACAGATCGGCGCACCGGCCATATCCCGCGAGGCAAGTGTCGACCACGGTCCCCCATGGCCACGGCGGCAGGTCTTCGGACTTCGGACGCGGCACCGAGATGCCACCTACCCGCGGCCGCTTCCCGGACCGTGAAGTCCAGTGCGAGGAGCCGCTGTCGTTTCCGTCACCGCTGCGGGGCAGCTCTGGATTCTCACCAGATTCCCTTTTCACCGACCGGACCGTGTGACCCGGTCGGAACCGACGCGCGCTGAGCGTAGCAGGCATCTCGCCGAGGCGTTGCCCAGGTCTTCACCACCGCATCACCGAGTCGTGGCCGGTCGTCATCCCCGACGACACCGTGCGGTGATCGCCTCGAGGCATGTCCTCCCCCAGCCATATTCCGCTACGCGTCACCCCGGACAAGGTGCTGCGCGCCGGGACGACGCGCCGTCGATTCCTCACCTGGACCGCGCTGGCCGCCGGGCTGGCCACCGCCCCCACCCTGTTCGCCACCGACGCCGCCTCCGCTCCACGGGTCCGAGGTGCCGGCCACCCGTTCGCCCTGGGAATCGCCTCCGGCGACCCGCTCGCCGACGCCGTCATCCTGTGGACGAGGCTGGCGACCGACCCACTCGCACCCGGCGGGGGCATGGGCCGAGAATCCCACGATGTCGGCTGGGAAGTGGCCCGCGACGAGCGGATGCGGAGCGTCGTGGCGCGTGGTGTGACCCGTGCCGGCCCGGACACCGGGCACTGCGTGCACGTCGACGTCCGCGGCCTGACGCCCGGGACCGACTACTTCTACCGATTTCGCGCGCTCGGCGAGATCTCCGAGGTCGGCCGAACCCGGACCGCACAGCGCGTCGGAACACCCACCGGCGCACTGTCGTTGGCCTTCGCCTCCTGCCAGGCCTGGGCCGACGGCCACTACCCGGCGTTCGGCGACATGGCCCGCGAGGCCCCCGACGTGGTGTTTCATCTGGGCGACTACATCTACGAGAAGCCGATCCCGATGGGCGGCGGTGCACGCGATACCGCGGTGGTACCGGCGTCGGCGTATCGCGAATGCCGTGACCTCGACGACTACCGCGAGCGCTACGCCCTGTACAAACTCGACCCGAACCTGCAAGCGGCGCATCGGATGAGCCCGTTCATCACGATCTTCGATGACCACGAGGTCGACAACAACTGGGCCGCCGACACTCCCGAGGACGACCAACCCATTCCGCAGTTCCTGCTCCGCCGGGCTGCGGGCATGCGCGCCTGGTGGGAGAACACCGCCGTTCGGCTCGCCCCGCCCGGGCGCGGATTTCGTGCCTATCGTCGCTTCACGTTCGGCGATCTCGCTCGGTTCAGCGTCCTCGACACGCGTACCCACCGCAGCGATCAGGTGAACGGCGACAACGACACCGGGCAGAACGCGGCCACCGCCGACCCACGCCGCACCATCACCGGCGCAGCCCAGGAGCGGTGGATACTCGACGGTCTCGCGGCCTCCGGTTGCCGATGGAACGTCCTGGCCCACCAGACGACGATCGCCGACCTCGCGCGAGAGCGTGACGGGGTCCGCGCGGTGAGCATGGACGGATGGAGCGGGTACGAGGCGTCGCGGGCGCGTGTCCTCGACGGCGCCCGCGAACGCCGAACCCCCAACCTCGTGTCGATCGTCGGCGACATCCACCGGAATGTGGTGTCGGAGTTGCGATCCACCTACACCCGACCTGCGCCCACGGTCGGCGTCGAGTTGGCGGGCACATCCATCAGCTCCGGCGGCGACGGACCCGACAGTGACGAGTCCGATCGACAACTCAAGGCCGCCTCACCCCACGTACAATTCGGCAACGCCCAACGCGGATACGTCCTGAATACGATCACCCACGACCGGTGGGAGGCGCGGTTCCGGGTCTGCCCGACCGTCAGCACCGCCGACGCCCGGCTCCACACACGCGCAGTCGTGACCATTCCGGCCGGACGCCCCGAGGTCGAGGTGCTCTGAGGAGACCATCAGACCTGCTGTGCCCACACCACATCTGCTGTGCGCCGCGCGGTTCCGCGCACAGCAGCATCGGATGGCACCACTGGCGAAGCGCTCGACAACCTGGACACATGAGCGAACAGAAGACCTCCCCACCCCTCCGTAAACGCACCGCCGAGAGCCTGCTGAACCAACGCATCCTGATGCTCGATTCGGCACTCGACGACGAGATCGGCAGTGCGCTGTGCGCACAGTTGGTGATGCTGTCGGCACACGATCCGGTCGCCGACATCGGCCTGTGGATCAACTCTCCGGGCGGCTCGGTGCCCGCGATGCTCGCCATCATGGACACGATGCGGATCGTCCCGAACGACGTGGTGACGGTCAACCTCGGAATGGCCTACAGCGCAGGACAATTCTTGCTCTGCTGCGGCACCCGCGGAAAAAGATTCATCTTGCCGCACGCAAAGGTGTTGCTGCACCAGGGATCTGCGGGGATCGGCGGTTACGCCCCCGATATCGAGTTGCAGGCCGACGACCTGCGCCATGTTCGGGACACCGTTCTCGGGGTCATCGCCGAGCGCACGGGCCAGACCCGTGATCGGGTGTTCGCCGACTCGCTGCGCGATCACGTGTTCACCGCGGAGGAGGCGCTTGCGTACGGCTTCGTCGATCACGTCGTCGACTCGGTGGCACAGTTGCGTCCGGCCGCGACCACACCGGCCGGATTCGGGGTGATCCGATGAGCACTTACACGATTCCCAACGTCATCAGCCGAACGCCGCAGGGCGAGCGCGTCATGGACATCTACAGCCGATTGCTCGACGACCGAATCCTCTATCTGGGAACCGAACTCGACGACGGCGTCGCCAACGCACTCATCGCACAATTGCTCCACCTCGATTCCGACAACCCGGAGGCGCCGATCGACCTCTACATCAACTCTCCCGGGGGATCGGTGATGGCCACCTTCGCGCTCTACGACACCATGCAGTACTGTCACGCGCCCATCGCGACCACCTGTGTGGGACAGGCACTCTCGTCGACCGCCCTGCTGCTGGCGGCGGGCCGACCAGGCCGGCGTGCGGTGCTGCCGCATGCGCGGGTGTTACTGCACCAGCCGTCGGGGCAGGGCCGCGGCACCATTCCCGATCTGATCCTCGCCGCGGAGGAGATCCTGCGGACCCGCGAGGAGATCGAACGTGCATTGAGCCGCCACACCGGCAACGACGTCGAGACGTTGCGCCACGACACCGACCGGGATCGGGTCCTGCGAGCGTCTGAGATCGTCGACTACGGAATCGCCGACCACGTCATCGACGAGCGCGCCGTGCTCGCCCGCCGGTGACGGCCCGCAGTACTCACGCGGCCAGCGCGAGTGGCGCCCGGGAGGCGTTGCGCCACCGAGTGGTCACCCGATCCCCGCCCCGCGCCGGCACCGAACCGAGCACCGGAACGCTCATCGACCGGGCCAACTCCGCCGCAACCTCGCGGGTGAGGTCGAGCAGTGACAGGCCGAGAGCCCCGGCGACGGCACCGAGCAGTTCGCTCGACGCGTCCTTGCGGCCGCGCTCGAGTTCGGAAAGATACTGGCTCGAGACACCGGCCCGACCAGCGGTCTCGACGAGACGTTCGGCCCGATCGTGGCGATGGCGTCGCAGAACCTTGCCGGTCACCTCGCGCAACAGCGGTTCCACCGGTGCCGACGACCGGGCTCCGGCGGTCTCGGCCTTGGACGTCTGCTCGATCATGGGGTCGATCCTACGACGGCACCCGAGCGGTACCCGCCACCTTCTGCTGTGAGCAGAACTGTCGCGGCAGATCGACGGTGCCACGCCGAAATGGTTCAGCCACGCGCCAATTCGGCGAGCACCGCGGCGCTGACCGCCCAGTCCATGCATTTGTCGGTCACCGACTTGCCGTAGACGAGCGGATCGGCATCGGGAGACTGGGCTCCGGCCTCGAGGAAGCTCTCCAGCATGACGCCGCTCACCTGCACCGGGTCGCCGGTTTCCCGGCGCGCGCGGATCGATGCCGCGATCTGTGTGGCGACCTCGGCCTGGCGGAGGTGGTCCTTGCCGGAGTTGGCATGGCTGGCGTCGATCATCACCCGCGGCGTCAGACCCGAGCGCTCTAATGCCGCAACAGCATCGGCGACGGAGTCGTCGTCGTAGTTGGGTCCGGCGGTGCCACCGCGCAGGATGATGTGACAGTCGGAGTTGCCCGCCGACTCCACCAGCGCGCCGTGCCCGAAGTCGTCGACGCCGAAGAAGACATGCGATGCCGCAGCGGCTTTCACGCCGTCGATCGCCACCTGCACGTTGCCGTCGGTGCCGTTCTTGAAGCCGATCGGCATCGACAGTCCCGAGGCGAGCTGGCGGTGCACCTGGGATTCGGTGGTGCGGGCTCCGATCGCCCCCCAGGCGACCGCGTCGGCGATGTACTGCGGGCTCGTCGGTTCGAGGAACTCACATCCCACCGGCAGCCCGAGGTCGATGATGTCGAGCAGCAACGACCGCGCCGTCCGCAGACCGCGCTCGACATCGAAGGTCTCGTCCATGCCGGGGTCGTTGATCAGGCCCTTCCATCCGACGGTGGTGCGGGGCTTCTCGAAGTACACCCGCATCACGATCTTGAGCCGCTCGGAGTACTGCTGGGCCAGCGGCGCCAACCGGCGCGCGTAGTCGAGTGCGGCGATCGGGTCGTGCACCGAGCACGGGCCGACGACGACGAGCAGCCGATCGTCGGCGCCGGCGAGGATGGCCGCG
>NZ_MVPX01000012.1:0-11190 GCF_002043085.1 Gordonia sp. i37
GGACTTGTTTCATCGCACCGAAAGCTTGTGGCCCGGTCATCTCCGGATTCCATTGCAGGTCGCTGAGTTGGCTGACGATCGCCGCGAAAACCGCTTCGGCGTCAAGAGCTTCGGTGGTGTCGATCATGGGCCCCTCCCCAGTGGCTGATCGGTGTGATGGCTCCATCGTACTCGAACATTTGAATGAAGGCAAGGGTGTTCGACGAGTGTGCGGAGGGAAAGGTGCTTGTGGACAACGGGTTTCGGGGGTGGGCTGGCGGCAGTTTTCTGTCGGTGGGGTGTGGTAGGGGGTGCGGCTTTTCGTTTGTCTTGCTCTCGATGTGGTTGGGAAGCTTGTTGTCTCACCGGGTCTCGAGGCTCGCCGCACGCGGCTCGCACCTCGACCATCGGGGGAAGACTATCGAGCACAGGGGTCTCGACCATTGGGGGGAAAGGCTCTCGAGCGGGGGGAAAGGCTACCGAGCATCGGGAGAGGGGTTGTCGAGCATCGGGGAACGGCTCTCGCGGATCGGGGGGGGGAGAGTGCTCGACAGTTGGAGCGGGAGCCGCAAGTCAGTTGAGGGGAACCGTGATTCGGGTGCGAACTCGACGTTGGATGTCGCTGATCTCGCGAACGCCTTCGCTGAGCATGCTGCGTTCCAAGGGGCTGAGATCGCTGAGGACGATGACGTCGCCGGGGGTGTGGCCGGCGCGGAGCTGGGTGATCTGGTGACGAAGCCGCAGGCGTTGGGTCATGGCGAAAACCTCATGCAGCAGTGAGGCTTCGGCGGAGGTGAGGGTGCCGACGTCGACGGCGCTGTGCAGGCGCGCAGGGGTGGGAGCCGAGGTGATCCCCGCAGTCAGGCCGGCCCAGCGTGCGAGGTTCACGATGGGTGCGATGACGTGCGCCTTCAGGTCAACGGTCCCGCCGCGACGGGACAGGACGTCGCGCAGGCTCCGTACGCGCGGCCGCAGCGACAGCGCGTTGAGCAGTTGCAGGCGTAGGGCTTCGGGATGGTCGGCCGGCATCGACGAGAACGCCGAGGGTGCGGTGTGCAGGCTTTCGGGACCGAGGATGACGCGACCGTCGATGAGCAGCGACGACATGATGAGCCCGTGATCGGCGAGTGGTGCTGACAACCATCGTCGTGCTGCGAGCAACCAATCGTCGCAGGAGCGGGAGAAACTCGGCGAGAAGGCCACGGCACCATTGGTGTCGGCGGGCAGACCGCAATCGTCGAGGATCGTGTGTGTGCGGCGGGCCAGCGCACGGAACTCGTCCGCCGAACGGTCGCCGTCGTCGATCCAGCTGAGGGCCGAGTCGACGTCGGAGGACGGCATCGCCTCCCGCCGCGCCACGCTACCCAGGGTGATCCAGGCGAAGCCCGACAAGTCGGGGTGATCCTCTAGCGCGAGTTCGACGGCACGGCGGGCAGTGGTGTCGATGATCAACGACAGCACACCGCACGTGGATTCCGCATCGAGGCCCGCGCTCACGAGGTCATCGGCCAAACGTGGCATGGCCTGGGTTGCCGATGCGAGTGCGGCGGCGTCGGTGGCATGAGCGATCCGTCGCTGCAGTGAGCCGCCACGGCTCGCGGCGACCAGCAGATCGGTCTCCTCCAATACCCCGATGGCGCGGCCCCGCGGAGAACACACCGGCATGTGACGAACGCCGGCCTCCAACATCTCCAGCCAGGTGGTGATCGCGTAGCGTCCGGCGTCGACGGAGCGGGCCGGTGCGGTCATCACCTCGGCGACCGGCACATCCGGTGACCGTCCGGCACCGACGACACGGTGGGTGACGTCGCTCTCGGTGACGATTCCCAGTGTGCCGTCGGGCAACTCGATGAGCGCACACGATTGGCCGGCTGCACCCATCGCGCGCACCGCCTCGACGACGGGGGTGTGCAGAGCGACGAACACCGGAGAGTCGCGGATCAACGACGACACCCGCGTCGTCGACGACCAACCCGCGGTGGGTGCGGGCCGGGCGGAGATCGACTGCCAGGCCGACTCGGCGAGGAAGGTCAGTCCCGACCTTCTGCCGAGCACGGCCCGCACCTCGTCGGCGGGCAATGCGATCGCCGACGCCGGCTCGGCAGCACGCGCGACGAACCGTGCCTCACCGCCGATGATGAGTGGTATGTAGCCGAACAATGCTCCAGGGCCCAGGGTTTCGAACACCTCTGGGCGATCGAGTTCTGCCCCAGGAGCCGTCAGCTCGACCCGTCCGGCGCGCACCATGAACACCGCATCCGCGGAGCCGTGACCGTATTCGGCGATGACCTCCCCGGCGCGAAATCGACGGACGCTCGCGCCCGCGGCGATCCGGGCCAGCTCATCGTCGGCCAGTTCCTGGAAAGGTGAATGGGCTCCCAGGAATTCGACGGTGTCGGAGTCCTCGGCCCCGGCCATCACTCAGGTACCGGAGCGGATCAGGTCGGCGCACTTCTCGGCCATCGTCATCACCGTGATGTTGGGGTTGACGATCGGCAGGTTGGGCATCGCCGAGGCGTCCACGACCCGTAAACCGGTGACACCCTTGACCTTCAGGGTCGGATCGAGCACCGCCATCGGGTCGTCGGCGGCACCCATTCGCGCAGTGGCGGCCGGGTGGTAGACGGTGTTGTGGGTCTTGTGGAAGTAATCGATGATCTCGTCGTCGGAGGTGACGTCGGGGCCCGGGGCGAGTTCGCGGGCCACCCATTCCCGCAGCGGTGACTGCTCGGCGATGCGGCGGGCGAGCTTGACGCCGGCGAGCATGACGCGCTCGTCGTGGCCGTCGGGATCGGTGAAGTAACGCGGGTCGACCTTGGGCCGGTCCCGGAAATCCCGTGACCGCAGACGAACGGTCCCGCGTGATCGGCCCTGGGTGACGTTGGGGGTCAAGCAGAATCCGTTCTCGGTGGTCGGATAGCCCCAGCGCAGGGTGTTCATGTCGAAGGGCACACTGCCGTAGTGCATCATCAGATCCGAATGGTTCAACCCCTCCTGGGTGGTGGTGAACAATCCGATCTCCCACCACTGGGTGGAGTCGGTGACCATCGGGCGAGAGGCCTCCCAGAACACCAGTCCCTCGACGTGATCGTCGAGGTTCTCGCCGACCCCGGGGGAGTCGACGCGAACGGTCACGCCCATCTCGCGCAGATGCTCGGCCGGGCCGATGCCGCTGAGCATCAACAGTTTCGGCGTGTCAATGGCACCGGCGGTGACGATCACCTCGCGGTCGGCCGTCACTTCGTCGTATCCGGTGAGGTCGGGTCGTTGGAATCGCACACCGGTGGCGCGCAGCGAGTCGTCGATCAGGATCTCGCTGATCCAGCTGTCGGTGAGCACGGTGAGGTTGGGGCGGGTGCCGAGAATGGGATGCAGGTAGGCGTGTGAGGTCGACATGCGCTCGCCGGCTTCGTTCGCGTTGATCTGAAACCATCCGGCGCCGTTGAGATGCCACTGGTCGCGATTGAACTGCACGGTGGGTAGACCGACCTTCGCGGCGGCGTCGAGGACAGCCTGGCCGCACGGATCGACCGGCGGGACGTCGCGCAATCGGACCGGCCCGTCGTGACCGTGCGGATAGCCCTGGTAGTCGCCGTCGGCGACGTTGTTCTCGACGCGGGAGACGTAGGGCAGCACGTCGTCCGGTCCCCAGCCGGTCGCGCCGGCCGCCTCCCAGTCACGCAACCCCTGGGCCAACGGCCAGAACGCGATACACGAGTTGTGCGAGGAACACCCGCCGAGCACCTTGGCGCGGGCGTGCCGCATGAAGCTGTTCCCGCGCTCCTGTGGTTCGACCGGATAGTCCCAGTCGTATCCGGAGTCGAGCAGGTGCATCCACTCCTTGAGTACCAGGATGTTCGGATCATCGACGTCGCTGGGCCCGGCCTCGATCAGGCAGACCGTGACGGCCGGATCCTCGGAAAGCCGTGCAGCGAGCACACATCCGGCGGTTCCGCCACCGGCGATGACGTAGTCGTAAGAGGTCATGAGCGCGCTCAGATCCTTTCGGGGGTGATGTGTCGAACCGGGATACGACCAGCAGGGGACTCGCTCACAGTCCGCCGCCGATCTGGTCGGCGGTGGGCAGCTTGGATGCGGTGGAATGGGATTCGAGCACACCGATGTGGCGACGGCCGACGGTGAGGTACCAGATGAAGCCGACGCCGAAGATGATGCCGATGTAGACGAAGGCGCCCCAGGTGTTGTACCAGGGATCGCCGTAGACCGCCGAGCGTGGCCACGCCAGGTTGAGTGCCATGCCAACGCCCCAGACCACGGCGACGATGTTCACCAGCAGGCCCCACCGACCCATGGTGAAGTAGCCGCCTTCGGCAAGATCCTTCGGCGGCCATTCCCCGCGGACTCGTTTGAGCAGCAGCGGTGCGGTCACCAGGAGGTATGCCAGGTAGATCATGATGATCGCGATGGAGGTGAGCACGGTGAAGATCTGCGCCTGATCGATGTTGATCACGAGGATCAGCACCGCGACGAGACCGATGACGATGGCCGGGATCACCGGTGTCTGGCGGGTGGGATGTACGGTGGCCAGTTTCTCACCGAAGGGCAAGGCGTTGTCGCGGGCCATCGCGAACATCAGTCGGATGGCGGCGGTGTGCACGGCCAGCGAACAAACGGTGACCGCCACGACGATCGCGACGAGGAAGACCTTGCCCGCCGGCCCCCACATCACCTGCTCGACGATGTATTGCAGGCCGCCGCCGAGGGTTCCGAGTTCGGGGTCGTCGAGGTTGGGCGCGCTCATGATGGCGAAGACCAGGATGGCGCCGCCGATGACGAACGAGGCGAGAATGGCTCGGAGGATCGCCTTGGGTGCGGTGCGGCGAGGTTCGACGGTCTCCTCGCCGAGTGAGCTGGCAGTGTCGAAGCCGTACATCACATATCCCGAGGCGAGCGATGCGACCAGGAACGCACCGAGATAGCCGCCGCTCTCACCGGCGCCGTAGCCGTTGGTGGAGAAGAAGACCTGCGGACCGCGAGTGATGTTGCAGGCCAGGATGATCGCGATCAGTACCGCGGCGATGAGCTCGACGAACACGCCGACCGAGTTGATCAGCGCCATGAGTTTCACACTCCAGGCGTTGATGGCCGTGGTGAAGGCGATGAGGATCGCGCCGAGGATGACGGCGTTGACGGCCGCGTCGGTGGCATCGGAGGCGTCGCCGTAGATCTGGAAGCCGCTCCACAGCCGCGGCAGGTTGAGTTGCAGGGCGAGGACGACCGCCGAGAGGGTGACCACCGATGCGGTGAACATCAGCCAGCCCGAACTCCAGCCGACGACCTGGCTGCCGAGCCGCTTGGCCCAGTTGTAGACCGACCCGGCGACCGGGTACTTGGCGGCGAGCTCCATGAAGCACAGTGCGACGCAGAGCTGTCCGACGAAGACGATCGGCCATGACCAGAGATAGGCCGGGCCCGCGGTGCCGAATCCGAAATAGAACAGCTGGAAGGTGCCGGTGAGGATCGAGATGTAACTGACGCCCGCGGCGAAGCTGGCGAACTTGCCGATGGAGCGGTCGAGGGACTCCTTGTAGCCGAAGTCGGACAGGCCGTACGATTCGTCCGCCGAATCCTTCGGCGCACCAGTGGGAGCTGTACTCATTGATCGTCCTTCTGTTGATCATCCTCGTGCGGAGTGAACCACTGCGACGCCGACGGCGCGGTGTTGTGCCAGATATGTTTGGTCTCTTGGTATTCCGCGAGACCGGTGGGGCCGAGTTCACGTCCGTTGCCGGACTTCCCGAATCCGCCCCATTCGGCTGCCGGGGTGTAGTAGCCGAAGTCGTTGAGCCACACCGTCCCATGGCGCAGCGCGCGCACCATGCGTTCGCCCAGCGCGGCGTCGGAGGTGCGCACCCCGGCCGCCAGCCCGTAATCGGTGTCGTTGCCGAGGGTGAGTGCCTGCTCCTCGGTGGTGAATCGCTCGACGGTCAGGATCGGCCCGAAGGTCTCGTCGCGGACCACCGACATCGTGCGATCGCAGTGGTCGAAGATGGTGGGCGCGAACCAGTATCCGCCGGGTGCGAGTCCCTCACGCTCGGGATGTCCACCGCCGCAGCGCAACTGTGCGCCCTCGGCGATGGCCGACGCGACGTGGGCGTTCATCTTGTCCAGCTGGGCCTGCGACACCAGGGGGCCGGTCTTGGCGGCCGGGTCGAGTCCGTTGCCCATGACGATCTGGCCGGCCCGGGCGACGAGGGCGTCGACGAAGTCGTCGGCGATCGATTCGTGGACGATGAGCCGCGTTCCGGATGAGCAGACCTGGCCCGAGTGCAGGAACACCCCGGCGAGTACCTGTTCGACCGACGAGTCCCAGTCGGCGTCGGCGAAGACGATGTGCGGGTTCTTTCCGCCGAGTTCGACGGCGACCTTGGTGACGTGACGCGCGGCGGTCTCGGAGATGATCCGCCCGGTGGCGAGCCCGCCGGTGAACGAGATGAAATCGACCTCGTCGGTGTCGGTGAGTGCGGCACTCAGCGACGAACCGGCTCCCTGAACGAGATTCAGCACACCTGCAGGCACACCGGCCTCCTCGCACAACCGGACGAACGCGATGGTGCTCAGCGGGGTGACCTCGCTGGGCTTGGCGACCATTGTGCAACCGGCGGCCAACGCAGGGGCGATCTTCCACGAGATCTGCAGAAGTGGATAGTTCCACGGTGCGATCAGCACACAGACCCCGATCGGTTCGCGCACCACCCGACTGATCACCCCGGGCACCCCGGTGTCGACGGCCCGATCGGCCTCGGTCTCCACCAGACTTGCGTAATAGCGGAGAACCGACTCGACGTCGTCGATGTCGATCTCGCTCTCGGCCAGTGTTTTTCCGGTGTCGAGGGTCTCGATGCGGGCGAGTTCGGCCTTGTCCCGGACGAGGAGATCGGCGATGCGGCGTAGCAGTGCGGCGCGTTCGGCGACCGGGGTGGCCGGCCACCGGCCGTCGTCGAAGGTGGTGCGGGCGGCCGCGATCGCCGCGGTCACGTCCTCGGGGGTGGCCTCGTCGACCCGGATGAAGCTCTCACCGAGCGCGGGGTCGATGATCTCGCGGGTACCGCCGTCGGCGGCGTGATGCCACCGCCCGGCGGTGAACAGTTGGGCCTCGCCCAGAAGCGGTGATGAAAAGGTGTCCGACGAGACGGATTGATCGGTGGTGCTCACGTGAAGTGGCCTCTCCGCGTTGGTGGATGGTGTTCTCACGACTGATGACGAAGACGGGGGTGACGAAAGACGGGATGAACATGACGAGACCGCGAACACGAACGAGTGCGTGGGACGCGCCCACGGTGGCGGTCAGGGCTCGCACGGGCGCGTGGACGTGCGCGAGCCCCTACGGACGGCGGGTCACAGTGTTGCTCTGTGCGCAACTCTGCGCACCTGTTGCAACAAGTGTTGTGCCAGCCCGGTGTTCTGTCAATAGGTGAGGAACCCATGGCTGCGCCGGCTCCCGTCACCGAGAGGACGTGAGCCGGTCTGGGCGTCATGATCAGCGCAGCGGGAGCTCGGCGACGATCGAACCGGGAGACGTTGCGCCGGCGGCGGGTTCGACACTGAAGCCCAGCGCCGTCGCGTCGCCGATATGGGGGATGACCGCAGTCGTCGATGGTGCGACGTCCTTGTCGGTCATCGTGCCGGCCAGGGTGGCGCCCTGCGGGCCGAGTAGCCACATTTGATAGACGGTGCCGGGCTGAGGTGGTGGCACGTCGTTCATCACGAGGACCGCCGCGTCGGCGCGCTCGGAGTAGGTCACCGACGCCCGACCGGTGGCCACCGACCCGGAGCTCGTCCGAACGTCCTTGGCGCTGAACACCTTGGCGGCGGTGGGCTGTTCGGTGGTGGTCTTGCTCGACAGTCCACTGCCGATCGCCCACCCGATGGCCCCGACCGCGACGGCGACCACCGCGGCAGCGGCGAGATAGGCAATCCGACGTCCGGTCCGGGTGACGTCGGGAGCGGCCGCGGCACCGCCCGACGCGACGGACTCCGGGGCATCCGAGCGTGCGGGGTCGTCGGTCGATCGCGGGCGGATCTCGCGGACACCGGCGGTGGTCGGGTGGGCGGCCTCGCGGGCCTCGGCCGTGGCCGCAGCCAACAGTCGGTCACGCAGCTCGGCGGGCGGGGTCATCGCGGTCGACGCGCTGACCGCGGCCATCGTCTCCCGGGTCGCGGCCACGAGCGCGTCGAACTCCGCGCGCACCGCGTCGTCGGCCTGCGCACGCCGGCGTCGGACCGAGTCCAGTTCTGCCGGCGACAGGGCATCGAGTCCCATCAGCGGCGCCATCGCGAGCAACTCGTCGTCAGACATCCCGATCCCCCAGGCATTCCCGCAGACGCGCCAAACCGTCCCGGATGCGCGACTTGATCGTCGGCAGTGCGACCGAGAGCTGCTCGGCGACCTCCCGGTACGTCAGCCCGCGGTAATAGGCCAGCGACACCGACTCGCGTTGGATGTCGGAGAGACTGCCCAGGCAGTTGATGACGCGTTCACGTGCCTCGCGGACCTCGACGGCGTCGGCGACCTGATCGAAGCTGATCGTCGCCGTGGCCTGGCTGTAGGTGGTCTCCCGCCGATCGCCGGCGACCTCGGAGCGCACCCGGTCGACCGCGCGTCGGTGCGCCAGGGTGATCAACCAGCTCAGCGCCGACCCGGCCGCCGGATCGAACTTGTCGGCCGACCGCCACACCTGCAGGAACACCTCCTGCGTGGTCTCCTCGCTGTATCCCGGATCGCGCAGAACGCGAAGGACCATGCCGTACACGCGATCCCCGGTCCGGTCATAGAACTCGGCGAAGGCCGCCGAGTCGCCGTCGGCGATCCGCGCCAGCAGATCCGGCAGTGCCGCGTCCTCGCGGCCGTCGGTTGCCGTCACCTCGACGCCTCTGATCTCATCGCCGATCACCCTAACCCGCGGCAGGGGGCCACTCAACGATTCGGGTGTCCGGCTCGCCCGGAGATCTCCCGGTGCGGTCGCCGACGGGCCGAGCAACGGTGACACCGGGCGGCCGTCCGGCTGTGTCATCGGGAGGCCTGCCGGCCGGGTCATCGGGAGGCCTGCCGGCCGGGTCATCGGGAGGCCTGCCGGCTGTGTCATCGTGCGGCCTGACGGCCGGGCCACCGCCAACCCGGCGGTCATGGCGTGGCGCGGGAGTCGGCCGTTGGCGTCGACGAGGGCGGCAGCGGGAAGAAGTACGAGGTGCGTTGCTGGTACTCGGGATAGCCGGGTCGCGTGCTCATCGACTTCTCCAGCAACCGGGCGCCGGTGGCGAATACGAGGAAGTAGGTCATCACCACCGGTGACAGGACGGTGAGCACGCCGGGACACGGGACGAGCGTGGGACCGGTGGTCATCGCCCCCGATGTCGCCGCCAGCAGCCAGATGCCCCACCACACCGACGCGTCGCCGAAGTAGTTGGGGTGACGCGTCCACGCCCAGAGTCCGCGATCCATGATCGCGCCCTTGTTGGCGGGGTCGGCCTTGAAGGCGCGCAGTTGCGCATCGCCGATCGCCTCGAAGCACAGCCCGAGCGTGAACAGCGCGATGCCGAGGCCGCCGACGATCCATGCGAGTGCGGGGGTGGGGCCGGCGACCGCCGACACCTGGATCGGCAGCGACACGAACCACTGCGCGGCCCCCTGCGTCGCGAAGATCTTGCGCGCGACGACCGCGAAACCGTTGCCACCCGAGCGTTCCAGCATCTCGGTGTAGCGCGGGTCCTCGCCCTTGCCCTTCGATTTGCCGACCATGTGCCAGGCCAGTCTCAGCCCCCACACGCTCACGCCGAGCGCCAGCAGCCAGCGGCGCGTGGGGTCACCGCCGCCGAGGATCAGCGACAACCAGGCGACGCCGACGAATCCGAGGCCCCACGTGACGTCGACGACGTTGAAACGCCCGATCCGATAGCCGATCGCGAAGGTGACCGCCTGCATCACCGCGAGCAGGACCAGCGACGACAGCGTCAGGACGAGAAATCCCGACCAACCGGTCATGACCGCTTCCGGGGAGCCGTGCCGGCCGAGCTGCGGGTGAACAACAACTGGTGGACGTCGAGGTACCCCGCCCGGAATCCGGCCTCGGAGTAGGCGAGATAGAACTGCCACATCCGCATGAAGGTGGCGTCGAAGCCGAGGTCGGCGATCCGGCGCCGACGGGAATCGAAGCGTTCGCGCCAGAGCCGCAGCGTTTCGGCGTAGTGCGCGCCCATCGACAGCGAGTCGGTCAGCCGCAGCGTCGTGTGCTTGTCGGTGACGGCGCGCAGCGCGGGCAGCGAGGTGAGCTGACCGCCGGGGAAGATGTACTTGTGCACCCAGGTGTAGGTGTGGCGGGAGGCGCGCATGCGATCGTGCGGCATGGTGATGGCCTGGATCGCGACCTTCCCGCCGGGCGCGAGGACGCGGTCGATGGTGGAGAAGTATGTCGGCCAATACTTTTCACCGACGGCCTCGATCATCTCGACCGACACGACGGCGTCGTAGGTGCCGTCGACCTCGCGGTAGTCGAGGAGATCGATCTGCACCTTGTCGGCGAAGCCGGCGTCGGCGACGCGACGCAACGCCAGCTCGCGCTGCTCGGAGGACAGGGTGACCGAACGGACCGTGGCCCCCCGGGCCGCGGCGCGCAGGCACAGTTCGCCCCAGCCCGTTCCGATCTCGAGTAGGCGCGTGCCCTCCCCGACACCGGCGAGATCGAGCAGCCGGTCCACCTTGCGGCGCTGGGCATCGGCGAGATCATCCCAAAGTGGATGCAGCACGGCATGTTCGGCCGAGACCCCGGGGTCGGCGAACAGTGCGCTCGAATACGTCATCGTCTCGTCGAGGAAGGTGGAGAACAACTCGTTGGACAGGTCGTAGTGGCGCGAGATGTTGGAGCGGGTGTTGGCCGTCGTGTTCTCTTCGTCCTCGGGATGTTTCGGCAGCACCACCCGGCGCAGCGCCTGTAGGGGTCGGGGGACCAGCCGCGCGACCCGAGAGGCGAACGGGGTGAGGACGCCGACGAGGTCATCGGTGCTCCAGTCGCCGGCCATGAAGGACTCGCCGAATCCGATCAACCCGTGAGACCCGACCCGGCGCGCGAAGTCGGTGGGGCGCCGAATGATCATGCGCGGCTGCACATCGTCGGTGCGACGGCCGCCGCGGGTGCCGTCCGGATACTCGATGCGCACGTCGAGCCCGGCGGTGGCGTGCCGGAACAGCCAGGA